>NZ_QAJB01000010.1:0-6554 GCF_003061325.1 Microbacterium sp. HMWF026 | reverse complement strand
GACGGCCGTACTGCAGATGCACCTCACGATCGAGGAGGCCGTGTTCGCCGCGACCCGGGGCGCCGCGCGCATCGTTGGCCGAGACGAAGGCAGCGACGCCGTCGGCGTCATCGCGCCCGGTTCTCGCGCCGACCTGCAGATGCTCGACGCGCCCTCGATCGCCCACCTCGCCTACCGCCCCGGCGTGCCGCTGACCGCGGCCGTCTGGCGCGGCGGGCACGCCGTGGTCCCGGCGCCGTGATCCTGCGACGCCAGCGCGATCGCACGCCCGTTGCCTGGCGCAACGGCGCGGGCGTCACCGAGGAGGTCGCCGCCGCGCGAGCCGGCCGTACTGGCGACGGGGATGGAGATCGCATTGCATGGCGGGTGAGCATCGCAACCGTCGACAAGGCCGCGCCCTTCTCGCGATTCGATGGCATCGACCGACTGCTGATGCCGCTCACGCCCGCCGGCATCCACCTCCGCCTGTGCGGAGCAGCGCGCCACGTCTCGCAGTTCGACGTCGTCGCCTTCCCGGGTGAGGCTGACGTGGCTTCGATCGAGGATGCGCCGGGAGCGCGTGACCTTAACCTCATGGTCGACCGCGCGTTCGGCGGGGGTGAGCTCGTGCGGAGCTACGTGACCGGCGCCCGCACGCTGCGCCGTCGCCCCGGCCAGGAGGTGGTCGTCGTCGTCGCGCTGTGCCCGACCATGCGATACCGCGGCGCGGTGCTCGAGGAGGGTGACGCGATCGTGCTCGACGACGACCGGACCGTGATCCTCAGCGGCTACGGCTCTGTCGCGGAGGCGACGATCGTCCGAGCAACTGGTTAGCGACTAAAACCGGACTTGAAAACCACGAGCTATTCGTGGACGATGCGGTACGAGTTCGGGCTCGACGGTGGTCGTGTTCATGCCCACCAACTAAGGCGAGGTCATCATCGACAACGTCACGTGGCCTGGCGGTGTGCGGGCGATGAATCTCAGCGACTTCCTCGCCGAACTCTCGTCGGAGCCGAACTTTGAATGGGGCCTGCCTCACAGCGGGGCGTTCGCGCGCATGTCGGCCCTTGCAACGAGCCTCGCCAACGGCCGTAGGGCCGTGCGAGGCGAGTGATGAGAGGGGCCCGCATATCGTTGCGAGCGGAGGCCGTGACACTGAGTTGAGCACCGCTTGAGCGCGGAAACTGACATAATATCGATTATCGGCATGTTCACATGCGGATTGGTCAGCCGGCTTGCGCGCCCTCATCTAAGACCTACCCTCCGGTCACGTTCTCTGGCACGTCTGCTGCGCCTGAGGGATAGTGGAGCACCGTACGGCGGGCGTGGGCTCAGGGGTACTTACCTTGACAGGTGGTGCTCTGCAGGTCTTCTCTGCTGGGAGATTGATACTCAGCGCGGAAAATCGGCAGCGTTCGCGGCAACGATTCGGGCCGCTCGTGACATGTCTTGTGTGAGGCGCCAATGCCGGATGACGGGATCAAACGTGCTGGACACTGACGAGAACGAGTTTGATGATCCGTTCCGCTCGCTGATGCGTGCAGCATCACCGAGAGTTGCGGAGGAAAACGAGCGAACACGCGGACTGTTGCGTGAGGTTGCGGACAATATTCGCGGAGCTAACAGCGACCGCCCGCGACGCCGGTTCAATATCGCGGCGGCCGTCACGGTACCTTTCCTCGTGCTGGGCTCCGCTTCAGCTGCATACGCGGCGACGGGCGGCTGGTCATGATACTGGGACATGATGAAAAGCAAAGCTGACGCCGCCAACGTGGACCCCTGGCTGCCCCCTGCGCAGACCCCTGATGCGCGCATCAACTACTCACTCCCGGGTGGGGGTACATGCGAGTTGCGACTGTGGGGTTTCGTGTTAGCCCCCAAGCGGATGCACCCGAGGGCGTCGCCTTTGACCCCCGGTCGGCAGAGCTGGCGCGCAACTTTGCCGCCACCGCCGACATTGCGGCCTTGATGGACGTGCAGAGCGTCATCGCAGAGAACCGCTCAGATGAGAACTGGGGCCCCGACGAGAACGGATTGCTCACCCGCTATGGGTATGGCATCGACCGATATGACGAGGACGTGGAGTACCACTCCGCCGCTGAAGAGGCGATCAACGATGTAATCAGGCGAGTATCGAATATGTTGAGGAGTATTCGCGGCATGCCTCTTTAAGTGGGTACATGGTCGCCTTCGAGTCGCGAAAATAAGCTGAGTAATCCATCTTTCTACGGCGCGTCCGCTGAGGGCATGTGCGGTGCGTGTTGGGCGCTGTTAGCGTTAGGCGACTTCACCGCGACCCGTGGCGGAGCGTGCGAGGAAGAGGTGGATCGTCGTGCTGGTTCGACACGAGGCGTATCGGTGCAACCGGGCGGGTGGGAGCGGTCGTAGGTGCCCGACCGCGCAGCATTATGCGGCCGGGCACCCGACGACCAAAAGTTGATAACCAATCTCAAGAGGCTTGGGCCTCGCCATCCCACTCCCCCGCCGCCATCCAACGAAGCGCAGATAGAGACGGCATAAACATATACTCGCCGCCGCGCAGTCGATTGAACGTGGTTACTTCGTGGACGCGCTTTCGGACTGGTTCCGTCGGGATTGTGAACGTACCCGGGTTCTCATGCAGCCCGACAATCGGATCGCGTTCGTCGCCGAGATCGATGAAGTTTCCTCGGTTAATCCATTCTTGCTGCAGGAATTCTATCGTATCGAACGCTCGCGCACTGATAAAGATGAAAAAGATGCCACTTTCTATCTCGGCGTCCTGTGCCGCCGTCCGCTCTCGCGTCCACTTGGGTCCAAATGTAGACGAACGTCGAATAATCCGGTGGATGTTCTCGTCCGCCAGAATCGTCGTCCGACCGTACCGAGGATTCAAACGCCGCGAGTGCGATGCGTAGGGACACGCTAAGCCCGCCTCGTCGTCCGCATAGTCAAAGTTGTTGTTCCTGTTGGGGTCCGCACCTAGCTCTACATCATCCATATGCGGGCTGAGCACTAGCGGCGCCCCGGACCGCCACCGGCCAAACATCTTTGCGCCGAGCAAGTCCTGCTCGTCATCCGTACTCGCATGGTGTCGCAAGAAGTCATTGAACGCGCCCACCTTACTGGCGTACTTTCGCAGCACGATGTAGGAGCCATTACGCCCAAGCACGTCCGGTGCTGGCGTGAGAAGCGGAGACCCCGTCTCGCTGTCCTCGCCAAGAATGAACTCTCCTGCCGCGATCGAGCGTTCCTGCCCCGGTACGGTGTCGAGACCGCTGCCAGCGACTGTCGGTTGCGAAATGGAATCGCGAAATCCAAAGGGGTTCTTTGCTTCCTCATCCGCACCAAACCGATTTGTCCCCGCAAGCGTAACGCCCGTCGATGATTTCAGTTCGCGGAAAGCGCGAGCGATAGCACCATCGAGCGCGTCGTTATCGCGAGCATAGATTGTTAGCGCGATATGGCAGTATCCGTCGCGATACTCCTCCTCCCACGTTTCCGGCGCGTTCTCGCCAAAATCTCGTAGTTGGTGAGCACGCGCAGCCATACCTGCTTTAAACGCGACAGGAAAACTCTCAAGGGATGCTTTGGGTACGCCAAGCGCCTCTAGCCCCGGATAGCTGATGGCGACACCCGTCCATGTATCTAGCTCCTCCGCCCAGCCTGCAGCGGTAGAAATATGAGGCTCTAGTCGTCGCAGCAAATCGCGGCCGCCGGCGGCGTCGTCGACGTGGAGCATGGCGTGGATGCCGACGTACGGCTCTGGACGTGAGCGAAGGATGAGGGCTTGGATGTCATCGAGTTCCAGCGAAACGTTCTCGCGCCGGAATCGCGAGACCAGCTCAGAAAGTATCCCCATATCAGTAGTCCACTCCCTCAGGCTTAGACATAGCAGCATTGAGATCAGCTATGGCTGCGCGCGTCGTTTCATCTAATTGCGTGTTCTCAGACATCTTATCGAGGAATTGATCGAGCAGCTTTTCGGTACGCTGATAGCGTCGAACATCGACCACCGTGATCTGGGGGTTTGCTACGAACCAACCTGCCGCATCGATTTGATGGTTTGCAATGAAATCTTTAACGGTCGGTGACTCGATTCCCGGCCAGCCTTCCACGTTTGCAAACAGCAGGTCCATCAGCCCTGGAATCTTCGTCGCAAAATCGTTGATATAGGTATCCCAGTCGCCGTCGTACGCTGTGGCAAAAAGGATCCGCGTGTCTTCGTCAAAGAAAACGAAGCGCATATTGTGGAGGGTGGAGACACGTTGAGCCCCATCCATGTTGCCGCCGGTGAGGTCAAATATCTTCCGCAGCCGGTCGGCGCCGCCGGGCTTGAGCGACGCAATCGCGGTGAGCTCAGAGACATTGCCGGACTGCTTACCTGCGCGGCCAGCTTTATGTGCCGTCCCTTGATAGTCGGGATTATGGTCCCTGACCATTGAGTTGAGCGCAATCTTCGCAAGTTGAGGAAGGTCCTCGGAGAGCTCGGCCACACGGCGACGAATGTGCTCGACGCGATTCTCGTCTGCCAGACGCGGGTCCGTTCCTTTGGTCATGCGTGGGTCCTTTCGATGTTTGCGTTCGATGGTTCAATCGGGCATGTCGGTCAGGCTTTTCGGCTCAACGCGTCGTCGGTGACGTCCAAATGCACCGGGTGGATGGGAAGCCCGCGCGTCTCTGCGATGGATTGAAGCTCCTTTGCGAGCAATGCGGGGTTGCGTACGCCAGCAATGACGGTGTGGCCCTGCTCGGCGAGCCGACGGGCGGCGTTCGCGCCCATGCCGCGGGATGCACCAGTGATAAGGATCGTGGACATAGGACCAGTCTGACAAAGATGCGCCAGGTCCGGAGCAAAAGATGCGTTCCTGGAAAAGATGGCCTCACCCATGCATAGGGAGCCTGGCCCGCTTTCCGGACACCTGAGTTGAGGCGGTCACCGGTCAAGAAAATTGGCACAATAGGCTCGAGGCGCCGTGCTGGCATCCATTTCCCGGCCGCTAGTCGCGCTGGCGGTCTGACCTGCTAGCGCGTGGGAGAGCTTCCCACCTCCTCACCTGGTGGGAGAATCAGTCTGATGAGGGTTCATGAGACGGTGATGCAGTGGGTGACTGATGAGTTGGCAAGCGGCCGACTGCACATCGGGGATCACCTTCCCGGGGAGAGAACTCTCGCTGAGACCCTCGGGGTTTCGCGCAATTCACTGAGGGAGGCACTTCGCGTCCTAGAAGCGCTGGGAACCTTGCACTCCTCAACCGGCGCCGGGCCGCGTTCTGGCACTATTGTCACCGCTGCGCCGGAGCAGGCGATGAGTCTGTCCGTGAGTTTGCAGTTGGCGACTCGTCAGGTTGCGCCGGGCGACGTCTTGCAGGTCCGTCTGCTCCTCGAAACGTGGGCCGCCAATCACTCCGATCCGTCGCGCGGCGACTGGGGCGAGATCGAACACCTCCTCGCGCGAATGGACGACCCGGCTCTCCCCGTCTCGGAGTTTTTGAAGCTCGACGCCGAGTTTCATGTCCTCGCTTCTCGAGCGGCGGACAATCCCTTGATCAGCACGCTGATGGACGCGCTGAGAATCGCTATTTTTGATCACACTCTCGAACGCGCGCAGCGCCTGCCGGATTGGGGGGCGACCTCCGGTCGCCTCCGTCGAGAGCACCACGAGGTAACCATCGCCCTACGGGATGGCCGTCGAGAGCACGCTGCCGCTCTATTGGAAGCCCATATCCGCGGGTACTACGCAGAGACCGGCGCAGCAGCAGAGGCGGCTGGCGTGCTGCCCAACGCAACGGCGATCTAGCCGCAAGCGCTCCCTTCAGCGGCTACGACACCAAACCCGGCTCTCGGAGCGTTGTTCGACACGTCCGTCGGCGATTTTCACACGCACTCTTGACGAGCTGCCTTGGTGTGGCTATCTTCGTCGTCAGTGGTTGGACCACATGGTCCAACCACTTGAGACGGGTCCCCTGACGTTTGCTGCAGACCAGCAGACTCTGAATTCACGAGGCTCACCCGTCGCATCTCAAAGGAGAGAGCGCATGTCAATGACGGCGACGGCAAAGCCGCAAAAGCTGAACTACCGGGTGCTGTTGGGCAGTCTCAGTGGAAGCACCATCGAGTGGTTCGACTTCCTCATCTACGGAACGATTGCGGCGCTCGTTTTTAACAAGACCTTCTTCGTCACCGACGACCCGTTCCTGTCGCTGATGTTCTCGATGGCGTCTTTCGCCCTGACCTTCTTCTTCCGCCCTATCGGCGGCATCGTCTTCGCGCACATCGGTGATCGCATCGGGCGGAAGAAGACCCTGTTCATCACGCTGATGCTGATGGGTGGCGGTACCGTCGCGATCGGTCTGACGCCCAATTTTGCGACCATCGGTATCGCCGCACCGATCCTGCTGATCATTTTCCGCATTCTGCAGGGAATCGGCATCGGCGGCGAGTGGGGTGGGGCCCTCCTGCTGGCGTACGAGTATGCGCCGAAGGACCGGCGTGGTCTCTACGGTGCCGTGCCGCAGATGGGCATCAGCCTCGGCATGCTCCTCGCTGCCGGTGCGGTCGCGCTCCTGACGCTCATGCCGGAGGACGACTTC
>NZ_QAJB01000114.1:0-12367 GCF_003061325.1 Microbacterium sp. HMWF026 | reverse complement strand
ACCGAGAACGTGATCGCGATGATCGACGAGGCCCTCGCCCGCTGACGTCGCCCCACGGCGCCCGCCCGCCCCGCGCGCCGGGGCTCGCGCGCAGGATCGGCGACGTAAACTCGCAGACGCCATGATCAGACCCGACCTGAGCCTCCCCATCCCCGAGACCATCACCTCCGCGCACTTCATCGGCGTGGGGGGCTCCGGCATGTCGGGCCTGGCCCGCATGTTCCTCGACCGCGGCATCCGGGTCTCCGGCTCCGACCGCGCCGACAGCGCGGCGCTGCGCGACCTCGCCGCCCGCGGGGCGACGGTCCACGTCGGTCACGACGCCGCGCACCTGGGCGATGCCGACACGGTCGTGCACACCGGGGCGATCTGGCCCGAGAACCCCGAGTTCGTGACCGCGAAGCAACGCGGCCTGCACGTCATCCACCGTTCGCAGGCACTGCACTGGCTCATCGGCGGTCGCCGCCTGGTGTCGGTCGCGGGGGCGCACGGCAAGACCACCTCGACCGGCATGATCGTGACGGCTCTACGCGCCCTCGACGTCGAGCCGACCTTCGTCAACGGCGGCGTCATCGCCGACCTCGGGGCGTCGAGCGGCACGGGCTCCGACGACCTCGTCGTGATCGAGGCCGACGAGTCCGACGGCACGTTCGAGCTGTACGACACCTCGGTCGCGCTGATCACCAACGTCGACCCGGACCACCTCGACCACTACGGCTCGCGCGACGCGTTCGACGCCGCGTTCGCCCGATTCGCGGATGCCGCGAGCGAGGCCGTGGTCATCTCGGCCGACGACGCGGGGGCGCGCGCCGTGCGCGAGCGCATCACGCACGCCACCGTGGTGACCTTCGGCGAGGACCCCTCCGCGGACGTGCGGCTCAGCGGCATCCGCACCGAGGGCCCCGTCGCCTTCACACTCACCGCCGACGGCGAGAGCGTCGAGGTGCGCCTGCGCGTGCCCGGTGCCCACAACGCCGTCAACGCCGCCGGAGCGGTGGCCGTGCTCCGCGTCCTCGGTCACCCCCTCGCCGACGCGGCCCGCGCGGTCGAGGGCTTCGGGGGGACCGTGCGCCGCTTCGAGCTGCACGGTACGCAGCACGGTGTCAGCGTGTACGACGACTACGCCCACCACCCCACCGAGGTCGCCGCGGCGCTGTCCGCCGCGCGGACGGTCGTGGGAGAGGGGCGCATCATCGCGATCCAGCAGCCGCACACGTACTCGCGGACGCAGGAGATGTACCGCGAGTTCGCCGAGGTGCTCGAGACGCACGCCGATCACACGGTCATGCTCGACGTCTACGGCGCCCGCGAGGACCCGGTGCCCGGGGTGACCGGCGAGCTGGTCAGCGGCGCGTTCGCCGACCCCGCGCACGTGCACTACGTGCCCGACTGGCAGCAGGCCGCGGAGTACACCGCGCGCGTCGCGCGTCCCGGCGACTACGTCATCACCCTCGGCTGCGGCAACGTCTACCAGATCATCCCGCAGGTGCTCGAGGCGCTCTCCCGCACCGAGGCGCCGGCGGTCTGAGCGTGCGCCGGCCCTCGCCCCTGCCGCAGCCGCCGGCGTCCGCCCGTGCGTCGAAGGCCGAGCGTCCCGCGGCGCGCGTGCCGCGGCATCCGGATGCCGTCGACGACACCGCCCCGGTGACGCCCTTCGTGCGGCCGGACGACGAGCGGACCGACGGCGGGCGGGCGGATGGCGTGGCGTCCGGCGACGACGGCGAGACCACGCGTCTGCGCGACGTGTGGCGCGCCTCGCGCGCGCGGCGTCGCGCGCTGTCGGCCGAGGTCAAGCGCTTCACGGTGCGGCAGCGCCGTCGTCGGCGCGTGTGGATCGGCGTGGGAGCGGCGTTCCTCGTGACGGTGCTGGGGACGGCGGGAGCGGCGTACAGCCCGCTGTTCGCCGTGGAGCGCATCGACGTCGTGGGCACCTCGCAGCTCGATGTCGCGGCGGTGACGGCCGCGCTGGACGCGCAGATGGGCACCCCCCTGGCGATGGTCGACGACAGCGCCGTGAAGGCCGCGCTGGTCCGCTTCCCCCTGGTCGAGTCGTACACGCTCGAGGCCCGCCCGCCGCACGACCTCGTCGTGCGGATCGTGGAGCGCACGCCGATCGGGGCGATGCAGACACCGGCGGGCTTCACGGTGGTGGATGCCGCCGGCGTCGCCCTGTCGACGACCCCCAACGCCCCGGCGGGGCAGCCAGTGCTCGACATCGCGGGTGGTACCGATTCGGCGGCGTTCCACGCCGCGGGGCGGGTCGTGCGGGCGCTGCCCGACGCGATCCGCGCGCAGGTCACCGCCGTCTCGGCGTCGACGCCCGACGACGTCACCTTGACGCTCGGCGCGTCGGGTTCGCGCGTCGTGTGGGGGAGCGCCGAGCGTTCGGCCGAGAAGGCGGTCGTCCTCGACCGTCTGATGGCGAAGAGCCCGCCGGACCGGGCCAAGGAGTACGACGTGACCTCGCCCGAGGCGGGCGTCGTCCGCTGATCTTCGAGGCGAAAACGGAACACGCCGCGTGTCGGTCCCGCGGGGCCCCGGACGCCGCCTACCTTCGAGCTAAGGAATTGCATACCGGGCAATTCTTTAACCCTCAACATGAGGTTTAGAGTTTCGGGTTCGGGGACAAACGGAGGCCGGCATGAGCCACAACCAGAACTACCTCGCCGTGATCAAGGTCGTCGGTGTGGGCGGGGGCGGCGTCAACGCCGTCAACCGCATGATCGAGCTCGGCCTGCGCGGCGTGGAGTTCATCGCGATCAACACCGACGCACAGGCGCTGCTCATGAGCGACGCCGACGTCAAGCTCGACGTGGGCCGCGAGCTCACGCGCGGCCTGGGCGCCGGAGCGGACCCCGAGGTCGGCCGCCGTGCCGCCGAGGATCACGCCGAAGAGATCGAAGAGGCCCTGCGCGGCGCCGACATGGTCTTCGTCACCGCGGGCGAGGGCGGCGGGACCGGCACCGGCGGTGCGCCCGTGGTCGCCAAGATCGCCAAGTCGATCGGCGCGCTGACGATCGGTGTCGTCACCAAGCCCTTCTCGTTCGAGGGTCGTCGCCGCCAGAGCCAGGCCGAGGGCGGGGTGCAGCGCCTGAAAGAAGAGGTCGACACCCTCATCGTCGTCCCCAACGACCGCCTGCTCGAGATCAGCGACCGCGGCATCTCGATGATCGAGGCCTTCGCCACCGCCGACCAGGTGCTGCTCGCCGGTGTCCAGGGCATCACCGACCTGATCACCACGCCCGGTCTGATCAACCTCGACTTCGCCGACGTGAAGTCGGTGATGCAGGGCGCGGGCTCCGCGCTCATGGGCATCGGCTCCTCGCGAGGGGCCGACCGTGCGATCAAGGCGGCCGAACTCGCCGTCGAGTCGCCCCTGCTCGAGGCGTCGATCGAGGGGGCGCACGGCGTGCTCCTGTCGATTCAGGGCGGGTCCAACCTCGGCATCTTCGAGATCAACGACGCCGCGCAGCTGGTCAAAGAGGCCGCCCACCCCGAAGCGAACATCATCTTCGGAACCGTCATCGACGACACCCTCGGCGACGAGGTGCGCGTCACCGTCATCGCGGCCGGGTTCGACGGCGGCGAGCCGTCGCTGCGCATCGACCCGGTCAGCGCGCAGCGGCCGGCCAGCATCCCCGTGGTGCCCGTCATCCCCGCCGACGACGTCGCCCGCGACCTCGACGCGGCCGAGGAGCAGAAGGCGGCGACCGAACGTCCCGTCGAGCGCGCCCCCGAGCGTCGTCCCGAGCCCGCGCCGGTCACCGCGCGCGTTCCCGAGACCTCGTACGACAACGGCTACGCCGACGACGACCTCGACGTGCCCGACTTCCTGAAGTAAGCACGAACTCTCCGACGAAAGCGGGTCCGGTCTCCACCGGGCCCGCTCTCGTCGTCGAAGGAGCAGCATGGACACCGCCCTGGCCGACCGGCTCGCCGCCGTCGACGATCGCATCCGGGATGCCGCCCGCGCCGCCGATCGCGACGTCTCCGGGATCACCCGCATCGTCGTGACCAAGTTCCACCCCGCCGCGCTCGTGCAGGACCTCTACGCCCTCGGCGTCCGCCACGTCGGCGAGAACCGCCAGCAGGAGCTC
Organism: Microbacterium sp. HMWF026; assembly: GCF_003061325.1. NCBI lineage: Bacteria > Bacillati > Actinomycetota > Actinomycetes > Micrococcales > Microbacteriaceae > Microbacterium > Microbacterium sp. HMWF026. The sequence goes on along the minus strand of NZ_QAJB01000114.1, from coordinate 8,270 downwards.
ACCGCCAAGCGCGCCGAGCTCGGCGGCATCCCGGATCTGACCTGGCACTTCATCGGCCAGGCGCAGACCAACAAGGCGCGCCTGGTACGGGCGGGGGCGGATGCCGTGCACTCCGTCGATCGCGCGCGCATCGCCGACGCCCTGCACAACGCCGCGCCCGGCGATGACGTCCTCGACGTCCTGGTGCAGGTGAACCTTACCGACGACCCCGGCCGCGGGGGAGTGGCCCCCGAAGAGGTCGGCGCGCTCGCGACGCACGTGGCCGCCCTCGACAGCCTGCGCCTGCGCGGGGTCATGGCGGTCGCTCCTCTCGACGAGCAGCCCGCTCGCGCGTTCGAGCGACTGCGTCGATGCGCCGACGCCGTCCGGGCCGTCGTGCCCGACGCCGACTGGATCTCGGCGGGCATGACCGGCGATTTCCCCGAGGCGATCGCGATGGGCGCGACACACCTGCGGATCGGCTCCGCAATCACGGGCCCGAGGCCCCCGCGCGACTAGCCTCGGACCAGACGAGCGAACGGAGGATGCGATGTCGAACCCCCTGAAGAAGACCATGGTGTACCTGGGCCTCGCCGACGAGGAAGAGACCTACGAGGAGACGGCGCCGCAGCCCATCGCGCGCAAGCAGGCCGCACCGGCCGCTCCCGTGGAGAAGGCCGCGCCGGTCACCCCGCTGCACCGTCCCGCCGTGGTGCGCCAGCCCTCGGCCGGACCCGTGAGCGAGATCCTCACGGTGCACCCCAAGCAGTACCGCGACGCCCAGACGATCGCCGAGAACTTCCGCGAGGGCATCCCGGTCATCATCAACCTGTCGCAGATGAGCGACGCCGACGCGCGTCGCCTGATCGACTTCGCGAGCGGTCTCTCGCTCGGGCTGTACGGCCGCATCGAGCGGGTGACGAGCAAGGTCTTCCTGCTGTCGCCCGAGAACATCGCCGTGTCCGGCGACGGTGCGATCGCGCAGGCCGACCCCGAGGCTGCGCCCTTCGCGTCCCAGTAATCGATCGTGGCCGTCCTGAGCCTGATCGGCTCCGTCCTCAGCGCGATCCTCTTCATCTACATCGTGCTGCTGCTCGCGCGCCTCGTGCTCGAGTACATCCCGATGTTCAATCGCGAGTGGCGTCCCCGGGGTGCGACCCTGGTGCTCGCCGAGATCGTCTACACCGTGACGGATCCGCCCATCAAGCTGATCCGCCGCATCATCCCTCCCCTGCGCATCGGGGGCATCGCGATCGACTTCGGTTTCGCGATCGTGATGTTCGTCTGCTTCATGCTGTTGAGCGTCACGCGGTCCCTCGCGTCCGCCTGACGCATTCGCCGCCGCCCTTCGACACCGGTCGAGGGCGGCGGCTATGCTGTTCCGAAGCGGTACGCCCCGGTGCGACACCCCCCACAGTTCCGAAATCAGAGCTCTCGAAAGAGGAAACACCATGGCACTGACCCCCGATGACGTCGTCACCAAGCAGTTCCAGCACGTGCGCTTCAAGGAGGGCTTCGACCCCGACGAGGTCGACGACTTCCTCGACGAGATCGTCGTCGAGTGGCGCAAGACCATCGCCGAGAACGAGGAGCTGAAGACCAAGCTCGCCGCGTACGAGTCCGGCGAGGCCGCTCCGGCCGCGACCGAGGCCCCCGTCGCCGAGGCCCCCAAGGCCGAGGAGCCCGTGGCCGAGACCCCCGCTCCGGCGCCGGTCGCCGAGGCCCCCAAGGCCGACGTCGAGCCCGCCGCGCAGAGCGCCGGCATCATCGAGCTCGCTCAGCGTCTGCACGACGAGCACGTCGCCGAGGGCAAGGCTCAGCGCGACCAGCTCATCGGCGAGGCGCAGGCGCAGGCGGCGTCCATCGTCGCCGAGGCCGAGCAGAAGGGTCGCGAAGAGCGCGCCCGTCTCGAGAAGGAGCGCGTGACGCTCGAGGGCCGCATCACCGAGCTCCGCACCTTCGAGCGCGACTACCGCTCGCAGCTGCGTTCGTACATCGAGGGCCAGCTGCGCGACCTCGACACCACCGCGACGTCGTCGGGCTCGACCCCGGTGTCGGCGATCGGTCTGTAACTCTTTGCGCAGTCGACCTCCTCTGCGTTCGGCGGCGGCCGGCATCGTCATAGCGATCCTCGCGGTGGTGGTGCTGGCCGCCGACCAGTTGGCGAAGACCGTCGCCATCGACAGCCTCCCCCCGGAGCGCGTCGTCCCGGTGATCGGTGAAGCGCTGCAGTTCTACCTCGTGCGCAACCCCGGCGCGGCGTTCTCCCTCGGCGAGGGCGTGACGTGGATCTTCACGATCGCGTTGGCGATCGTGGCCGGGATCATCGTGTATCTCGCCGCGCGGCGCGTGCACTCCCGCCTGTGGGCCGTCGTGCTGGGCCTGCTGCTGGGCGGCGTGCTCGGAAACCTCACCGACCGGCTCCTGCGCGAGCCCGGTTTCCCGGTGGGTCACGTCGTCGACTTCATCTCGACACCGTGGATGATGCCCGCGATCTACAACGTCGCCGACGTGTTCATCGTGTCGATGATGATTTCGGTGGCGATCCTGGTGCTGTTCGGACTCCGGCTGGACGGCACTCGAGAGACCAAGGCCTCGCGCTCGACCGAGTCCGCCGCGGCCGACGACGCCCCCTCCGGGGCCGAGCCGGGCGCCCGCTGACATGGAGTCGCGGAGCCTCCCCGTCCCCGACGGGCTCGATGGGACGCGTATCGACCAGGCCCTGGCCAAGATGCTCGGCTTCTCCCGGACGTTCGCGGCCGAGGTCGCGGATGCCGGGGGAGTGAGCGTCGACGGACGCACCGCCGGTCGCAGCGACCGCTTGCGCGCGGGTTCGTGGATCAGCGTCGAGTGGGAGCCCAAGCGCGACCCCGAGATCGTCCCGGTCGCGGTGCCCGACCTCGGAATCGTCCACGACGACGACGACATCGTCGTGGTCGACAAGCCCTCCGGCGTCGCCGCTCACCCCTCCGTCGGGTGGGAGGGGCCGACGGTTCTGGGCGCCCTCGCGGCCGCGGGCTTCCGCATCGCGACCAGCGGCCCGGCCGAGCGTCGTGGCGTGGTCCATCGCCTGGACGCGGGGACGAGCGGTCTCATGGTCGTCGCCAAGACCGAGCGCGCGTACACCCTGCTCAAGAGCGCGTTCAAGGACCGCGAGGTCGACAAGATCTACCACGCCGTCGTCCAGGGGCATCCGGATCCGCTCGCCGGTACGATCGACGCGCCGATCGGGCGGCATCCCCACCACTCCTGGAAGTTCGCGGTCACCCCGGACGGCAAGGACTCCGTCACCCACTACGAGACGCTCGAGGCGTTCCCTCGCGCCTCGCTGCTCGAGATCCACCTCGAGACCGGTCGCACGCACCAGATCCGCGTGCACATGGCCGCGCACCGCCATCCGTGCGCGGGCGACCCCCTGTACGGCGCCGATCCGACGCTGTCGGCCCGCCTGGGGCTGACGCGCCAATGGCTGCACGCCCACCGTCTGGCGTTCGCGCACCCGGGATCGGGGGAGTGGGTCGAGTTCGCGTCGCCGTATCCCGCCGATCTGGCGCACGCGCTCGAGATCCTCTCCGACGGCGCCTGAGCCGGGACACGCGCTCGCCTCCGCCCGCCGGGGGTGGCGCGCCGCACGCGCACGCGGGGACGTTCCGCCGCGACGCGCCCGGGGAGACGGTCGCGGCTGAGGGTCGGCCTCGAACTTCCGCGGTCGATGTCGGAGGGCGAACGTAGACTCGTCGCGTGGCAGCAGACTCCTTCGTTCACCTTCACGTGCACAGCGAGTACTCGATGCTCGACGGCGCCGCGCGCATCGGCCCGATGGTCCAAGAGGCCGTCAAACAGGGCATGCCCGCGATCGCGGTGACCGACCACGGCAACACCTTCGCGGCCTACGAGTTCTACAAGACCGCCAAGGACGCGGGGATCAAACCGATCATCGGCATCGAGGCCTACGTCACCCCCGGCACCCACCGCTCCGACAAGGCGCGCGTGCGGTGGGGCACGCCCGAGCAGCAGAGCGATGACGTCTCGGGTTCGGGCGCGTACACGCACATGACGCTGCTGTCCGAGACCACCGAGGGCATGCACAACCTGTTCCGGTTATCGTCCAAGGCGAGCATGGAGGGCTACTACTTCAAGCCCCGCATGGACCGCGAGCTGCTGCAGACGTACGGAAAGGGACTCATCGCCACGACGGGCTGCCCGTCCGGCGAGGTGCAGACCCGCCTGCGTCTCGGGCAGTACGACGCGGCGCGGGCGGCGGCGGCCGAGTTCCAGGACATCTTCGGCAAAGACAACTACTTCGCCGAGATCATGGACCACGGCCTGTCGATCGAGCGTCGCGTCATGACCGATCTGCTCAGGATCTCGAAAGACCTCGGCATCCCCCTGGTCGGCACCAACGACCTGCACTACACGCACCAGCACGACGCCACGAGCCACGCGGCGCTGCTGTGCGTGCAGTCGGGTTCGACCCTGGACGACCCCAAGCGCTTCAAGTTCGACGGCGACGGGTACTACGTCAAATCGCCCGCCGAGATGCGTCAGGTGTTCCGCGACAACCCCGAGGCGTGCGACAACACGCTGCTCATCGCCGAGCGGTGCGAGGTCGAGTTCGACACCTCGGCCAACTACATGCCCCGCTTCCCCGTGCCCGCGGGCGAGACCGAGGGCAGCTGGATGATCAAAGAGGTCGAGAACGGCCTGCAGGATCGCTATCCCGACGGCATCCCGGATTCCGTGCGCAAGCAGGCCGAGTACGAGACCGACGTCATCCTGCAGATGGGGTTCCCCGGTTACTTCCTCGTCGTCGCCGACTTCATCAACTGGGCCAAGCGCAACGGCATCCGGGTCGGTCCCGGCCGCGGCTCGGGCGCGGGATCGATGGTCGCCTACGCCATGAAGATCACCGATCTCGACCCTCTGCAGCACGGTCTGATCTTCGAGCGCTTCCTCAACCCCGACCGCGTCTCGATGCCCGACTTCGACGTCGACTTCGACGACCGTCGTCGCGGCGAGGTCATCCAGTACGTCACCGAGAAGTACGGCGACGAGCGCGTCGCGCAGATCGTCACGTACGGCACCATCAAGGCCAAGCAGGCCCTCAAGGACGCCGGGCGCGTGCTCGGTTTCCCCTTCAGCATGGGCGACAAGCTCACCAAGGCCATGCCGCCCGCCGTCATGGGTAAAGACATGCCGCTGGACGGCATGTTCAACCCCGAGCACCCCCGCTACAAAGAGGCGAGCGAGTTCCGCACGCTCATCGAGACCGACCCCGAGGCCAAGACGGTGTTCGACACCGCGCTGGGGCTCGAGAACCTCAAGCGTCAGTGGGGCGTGCACGCGGCCGGCGTGATCATGTCGAGCGAGCCGCTGATCGACATCATCCCGATCATGCGCCGCGAGCAGGACGGCCAGATCGTCACGCAGTTCGACTACCCGGCGTGCGAGTCGCTCGGCCTCATCAAGATGGACTTCCTGGGGTTGCGCAACCTCACCATCATCAACGACGCCCTCGACAACATCGAGGCCAACCGCGGTCATCCCCTCGTGCTCGAGGATCTCGCCCTCGACGACGCGGCATCGTACGAGCTCCTCGCCCGCGGCGACACGCTCGGTGTGTTCCAGCTCGACGGCGGCCCGATGCGATCACTGCTGCGCCTGATGCGTCCCGACAACTTCGAGGACATCTCGGCCGTGCTGGCGCTGTACCGGCCCGGCCCGATGGGCGTGAACTCGCACATCAATTACGCGCTGCGCAAGAACAAGCAGCAAGAGATCGAGCCGATCCACCCCGAGCTCGAAGAACCCCTGGCCGACATCCTCGACACGACCTACGGCCTGATCGTGTATCAGGAGCAGGTGATGGCCGTGGCCCAGCGGGTGGCCGGGTACACGCTCGGTCAGGCCGACCTGCTGCGCCGCGCGATGGGAAAGAAGAAGAAGAGCGAACTCGACAAGCAGAAAGAGATCTTCTTCGGCGGTATGACCGAGCGCGGGTTCGGCGACGTCGCGCAGCAGACGCTGTGGAAGGTGCTCGAGTCGTTCGCCGACTACGCCTTCAACAAGGCGCACACGGCCGCATACGGCCTGGTCTCGTACTGGACCGCCTACCTCAAGGCGCACTATCCCGCCGAGTACATGGCCGCGCTGCTCACCAGCGTCGGCGACTCGAAGGACAAGATGGCGGTATACCTCAACGAGTGCCGCCGCATGGGCATCAAGGTGCTCCCGCCCGACGTGAACGAGTCGATCCGCTTCTTCGCCGCCGTCGGCGAAGACATCCGCTTCGGTCTCGGCGCGGTCCGCAACGTCGGCACCAACGTGGTCGACGGCATCGTCGCGGCGCGTCACGAGGCGAAGTACACCTCGTTCCACGACTTCCTGTCCAAGGTGCCGATGCACGTGGCCAACAAGCGCACCGTCGAGTCGCTCATCAAGGCGGGGGCGTTCGACTCGCTCGGCTCGACGCGCCGCGCGCTCGTCGAGGTGCACGAGGACGCCTGCGAAGGGGCGGTGCTCGACAAGCGGCGCGAGGCCAACGGCGAAGTCGGCTTCGACTTCGACTCGCTGTGGGACGAACCGCAACAGGTCGTCAAGGTGCCGGAGCGGCCCGAGTGGACCAAGAAGGACAAGCTGGCCTTCGAACGCGAGATGCTCGGGCTGTACGTGTCCGATCATCCCCTCGCCGGGCTCGAGGTGCCGCTGGCCAAGCACGCGTCCACGTCGATCCACGACCTGCTCGCCTCCGAGGACGTGCAGGACGGCGACCAGGTCACGGTCGCGGGTCTTCTCACCAGCGTGCAGCACCGCGTCGCGAAGCAGAGCGGCAACCCGTACGGCATGGTCACCGTCGAGGACTTCAACGGCGAGGTGACCGTGATGTTCATGGGCAAGACCTACGCCGAGTTCGCCCCCGTCCTGCAGGCCGACTCGATCCTCGTCGTCCGCGGCCGGGTGTCGCGGCGCGACGACGGCCTCAACCTGCACGCGCAGAGCGCGTTCGCCCCGGATCTCGAGGGTCTCGACGAGACCGGCGGTCTCACCCTCGTCGTGCCCGAGCAGCGCGCGAACGAGGCGCTGGTCGGCGAACTCGCGCACATGCTGCGCCGTCACGCGGGGTCGACCGAGGTGGTGCTCAAGCTCCACAAGGGGGGCTCGGCGAAGGTCTTCGAGGTGCCGATGCCCGTCCGCGTGACCGCGGACCTGTTCGGAGAGCTCAAGGGTCTGCTCGGCCCGAACTGCCTCGGCTGACGCCCCCTGTTTCCCCCCGTACGTCATCGTCACAACCCCAGCGGATGCAGAACACCCGCTGGTTAGGATGACCCGGCGCTGCGGCGCCCCTGGTGAAAGGACCACCGTGACCGATCAGACCCCCCACCACGACTCCGCGTCCGACGCGCCCGTGTCGGACGGTTTCGCGCGCGACGAGGATCGTCGCGACGACACGAACGCCGTGCGTTCGCCCCTCGACCGTTCCTCCTTCGACCGCTCCGCGCTCGAGCGCGAGGGCGTCGAAGCCGACGCGCACGACACCGGCGCCGTCGACGCCTCCGACCGCGTCGGCTCCTCCGCGACCCCGGCCCCGGCCGGAGCCCGCGGACGCGCCGGCTCCTCTGTGCCCGCTTCGGCGCACGCCAACGCCGCCCTGGCGATCCACGACGTGGATCATGCCGGCACCGCAGCGCACGGCGCGCGGCGCGCCGCAGACGGGCCCAACTACGGCGTGGGTCCGTTCTCGATCCGCGAGGTCGCCCTTCTCGGGGCGTGGGTCGTCGCCTTCTTCGTCTCGTTCTTCCGCACGAACATCCTCGATTCGCCCTCCGGGGTCCTGATCGGCGGTGCCAACGTGTGGCTGTCGGGACTCTGGTGGATCCCCGCCGCGGCCCTGCCGACCGTCGCGGTCGGCCTCATCGTGCTGCGGCGCCTCTCGCCGCAGGGCATCCGCCGCGTCGGCTCGCTCGGCATCGACCAGTTCGCCTCGGTCGCCTTCACCGTCGCCGCCCTCGTGTGGGTCGCCTGGGTGTGGGACACCGTGGCCGTCTTCAGCGAAACCGGTATCTGGACGCGCTCGTGGGTCATCTGGGTCGAGGCCGTCGTTCTTCTCGCCGGCGTCGTCCTGACCGTGTTCGCCCCCTTCATCCCGCCCTTCTCGCGTGACTTCCGCGATCGCGACGACGTCCCCGCCCACCGCAACGCGCGGCCCATCGGCCCCGTGGTCGCGCGTCCCCGGACCCCGCGCGCCCCGCGCACGCCCGCGGCGTCCGCCGCCGCGCACGACGGTACGGCCC
>NZ_QAJB01000113.1:0-5622 GCF_003061325.1 Microbacterium sp. HMWF026 | reverse complement strand
GCGACTACGCGGCAGCGCTGCAAGAGGCGCGCCGTCAGCGCGTCGCGCGCCTCTTGCAGCGCTGCCGCGTAGTCGCCGGCCGGAGCCGTCGTGCCGCCGCCGGTCGACGTACCGCCCGTGCCGCCCTGGCCCTGGTCGGTCGGCGTGACCGTCTCGTCGCCCGTGTTGGCGCCGGAGTCACCGCCGAACAGGGTGTCGAGGGCCTCGCTGAGCGTGTTCTCGAAGGCGATCTCGTTGCCGAACGCCACCAGCACGCGTCGCAGCTGCGGCAGCTTGGTGTCACCCGAGGACTGCACGAACACCGGCTGCACGTAGAGCAGACCACCGCCGACGGGCAGCGTCAGCAGGTTGCCGTTCAGCACCTGCGACTGACCCTGCTGCAGGATGTTGATCTGCGACGAGACGTTGGTGTCGGAGTCGAAGGTGTTCTGCACCTGACCCGGTCCCGGCACGGTCGTCGCCGCATCGATCACGAGCATGCGCAATCGGCCGTAGTCGTCGCGCTTTGTGCCCTGCTCGCTGCCGGCGTTGGAGTCGACGGCGAGGTAACCGGTGAGCACGTTACGCGCCTGACCGCCCTGGGATGCCGGGATGAAGCTCGTGAACATCGAGTACGTCGGGTCGTCCTGACTCGGCATCTTCATCGTCAGGTAGTACGGCGGCTGGAACGTCGCCGGGTCCTGCGGGTCGTTCGGCGTGGTCCACCGGTTGTCCTGACGGTAGAACGACACCGCGTCGTCGACGTGGTAGACGCCGAGCATCGAGCGCTGCACCTTCATCAGGTCGGTCGGGTAACGCACGTGGCTCATCAGGTCGGCCGACATGGCGCTCCACGGCTGCAGCGACGAGGGGTAGATGTTCTGCCACGCCTTGAGCAGCGGGTCCTCGTCATCCCACGCGTACAGCTGCACCGAACCGTCGTACGCGTCGACCGTGGCCTTGACCGAGTTGCGGATGTAGTTGATGTCATCCAGCGCGTAGGTGGGGGCCGGGTTGTTCGAGTCGGCGATCGCGCGCGAGAGCGAGACGCCCGTGGAGTACGGGTAGTTCGAACTCGTGGTGTACCCGTCGATGACCCACTTGATGCGACCGTCGACGACCGTGGGGTACGGGTCGCTGTCGAGCGTCAGGTACGGCGCGACCTTCTGGACGCGGTCCTTGGGGTTGCGGTCGTACAGGATCTGCGAGTCGGCGTTGACGCTGTCCGAGAAGAGGATCTGCTCGGACTGGAACTTCAGCGCGTAGATGAGACGGTTGAAGACGTTGCCCACGCTCGGGCCGCCGTCACCGTTGAAGGTGGTGCGGGTCTCGGTGCCGCCGTCGGCGCCCAGCGGGTAGTCGAGCTCGATCGGGTCGGTGCCCTCGGGAGCGCCGACGATTGAGTACTGCGGCGAGGTCTCGCCGAAGTAGACGCGCGGCTCGTAGTTGAGGTCGGTCAAGAAGCCCGTGCCCGGGATGGCCTGCTCGAGGAAGACCGGGTCGCCGTCGGCGGTGCGCTCGTTACCGGCGGCCGCGACCATGCCGTAGCCGTGGGTGTAGACGAGCGTCGTGTTCTGCCACGACGCGGCGTCGCCGAGCTGGCCGATGTTCAGCTCGCGCAGCGACACGACGGTGTCCTGCGTCTTGCCGTCGATCGTGTAGCGGTCGACGTCGAGCGGGTTGGTGAACTGGTAATACGCGCGGTACTGCTCGAGCTGACGGACCGTGGGTCCGATGATCGCGGGGTCCATGATGCGCAGCTGCGCGGTGGACTCGGCGTCGTTGCGCAGCTGGCCGGCCTCGGCCTCGGTCGTGGCCTGGAAGTTCTCTTTCTCGACCTTGTCGATGCCGTACGCGGCCTTCGTGCCGTCGAGGTTGCGCTGGTAGTACTGGCTCTCGAGGGTGAGCTCGTTCGGGCGCACCTGAAAGGTGGTGACGGCCCACGGGATGGCCGCGCCCACGACGATCGCCGAGACGACCAGCAGCGCGGTCCCGATCAGGGGGTAGCGCCAGCGGCCGAGGAACGCGGTGACGAAGAAGGCGATCGCCACGATGACCGCCGCGATGGCGAGGATCGTCTGCCCGGGGATGACGGCGTTCGCGCCGACGTAACCCGGACCGGTGATGCGCTCGGACGGCTCCACCAACGTGCGGAAGCGGTCGAGCCACAGGCTCGCGCCCTGCAGCAGCAGGTACAGACCGGCCAGGATCGCGAGCTGGATGCGCGCGGCCTTCGAGATGCGCAGCTCGCGCTGGCCCACGCGGACCGAGCCGTACAGGTACGACACGACGGCGGTCAGCAGCAGGCTCACCAGCACGACGGCCGAGGCGAAGCCCAGCGCCGAGGCGTAGAACGGCATCGCGAACAGGTAGAAGCCGGTGTCGAGACCGAACTGCGGGTCGGTGACCGAGGTCGCGACCCCGTTGAGCCACAGCCAGGTCGTCTCCCACTGAGCGGATGCCGCAAACCCGGCGAAGAAGCCGAAGAACACCGGGATCCCCCACATCGCCAGGCGACGCAGCGGCTCCACCACCTCTTGGTAGCGGTCGAGCTGGGAGCTCAGACGTGCGTACACGGGACGCAGGCGGTAAGCGAGCTGGATGGCACCCCACACCGGAACGGCCATCGCGAGGAACCCGACGACGAACATCACGGTGCGCGCGATCCACTGCGTGGTGAGCACACCCGTGAAGCCGAGCTGCGAGAACCACAGCCAATCGGAGTACAGGTTTGCGAAGACGAAGAACGCGACGACGAGCGCTGCGATCACCGCCAAGGTGATCGAGATGATCCGTCGAGAGCGGTTCGGGGGCGTGGCCTGGTTCGGCGCTGAGGTCGTGGTCACCCACTTATCCTAGGCGCGGGATTCCGGGGGTTCGCCGTGAAAGCTACGATCCCGAATCACACGTCGGCAGGGCGTCGAGGTCTCCCCCGTCGCGGATCGTCTCGAGCGCGGTGAGCGACTGCGAGAGCGTCGAGGTCGAGAACACCCGGATGCCGTCCGGCACATGACCGACGACCTCGTTGCAGTTCGCCTCGGGGGCGAGGAACCAGGTGGCACCGGCATCCCGAGCTCCGTAGAGCTTCTGACGGATGCCGCCGATCGGACCGACGTTGCCGTCGGCGTCGATCGTGCCGGTGCCCGCGATGTGCTGGCCGCCCGTGAGGTCGCCGGGCGTCATCTTGTCGATGATGCCCAGGGCGAACATCATGCCGGCGCTCGGGCCGCCCACGTCGTTCAGCTGGATCTGCACGTCGACCGGCAGGTCGAACGAGATGCCGAGCCCGACGCCCAAGAGGTACTGCTGCTGGCCGTTGACGTCGGTCGGCTTGGGGGTGACCTGGGCCGTCCGCGCCGAACCGTCGCGGTCGAACCCGAGCGTCACGGGTGCGCCCGCGGCATCCTGGACCGCGGAGCGAACCCCCTCGACGCTGGTGACATCGATGCCGTTCACCGACGTGATGACGTCGTTCTGCTGCAGGATTCCGGCCGTGGCACCGGCCTCGTCGACGGTGATGACGGTGATGGTCTGCGGCACGGTGTACCCCTGCTCGCGGAGGGCGGCGGCGCTGGCCTCGTTCTGCGAGTCGGTCATGAGCGCGGCGTTCTCGGTGTTGCGCTGCTCGGTGCTCTGGCCCGCGGGGAAGATGCGGTCGATCGGGACGACGGCGCGCGAGGGGTCGAACCACGCCTGCAGGAGCTCGATCCACGACGGCGTCCGCTCGCGGTTGCCGCTGACCTGCACCGTGAGCAGGTCGAGCTGACCGTCGGTGGCGGCATCCTGCTCGTTCGGAACCGTGATGAGCGGCACCTGCTGGCCATCGGCGTTCGCCGACGTGCCGAGGGTGTCGTAGACGGGACCGGGCTGCTGGATGACGTACCCCGAGGGTACGAGGGTGAGCACGAACAGAACCACGATGGCGAGCGTGAGCGCCCACGCGCCCGTGACGGTGCCGCGTCCCCACCGCCGCGGGGGCGCGGGCTCGGTCGCCGGCGCGCGGGAGACGTTCTGGTCGAACAGGGTCACGGTCTCAATCCTTCAACGGGTCGTCGTTCGCGCGCGGCGTAAGGCGGTGAGAGGCCGGGCCGTCTGATGCGGGGAAGCGTGCGACTAGCGTAGGACTCCCATCCCCAGACCTGGCTGAAAGGCGGCTGAAGTGGCAGACGACGACCGGAACCCCGAAGAGGAGTTCCAGGAGCTCATGCGTCGCCTGATGTCGGGCGACGTCAGCGGGATCGATCCCGAGCAGCTCTCCCGCCTGTCGGGCATGCAGATCGACCCCGCCATGCTGCAGGCGGTGATGAACCAGCTGCAGGGCGCGTTCAACGGCTCGCAGGAGGGCGTGGACTGGAGCCTGGCCGAGCGCCAGGCGCTGCACATCGCCAACCAGGACGGCCTCGGCGTCACCACGGGCCAGAAGACCCACCTCGACCAGGCCTTCACCCTCGCGGGGCTGTGGCTGGGCGAGGCCACCACCATCTCGGACCTGCCGCGGCCCCCGCGCGTCGTCACCCGCGGCGCCTGGGTCAGCGCGACCCTGCCCGTGTGGCAGGAGCTCGCCGAGCCCGTCGCGACGAGCATCGCCGACGCCCTGACCACGGCCCTCGGCCAGCAGGCTCCGGACGACATGCAGGAGATGATCGCCGGGGCCGGCCGCCTCATGCGCACCGTCGGAGGATCGCTGTTCGCCACCCAGCTGGGCCACGTCGTCGGGCGCCTGTCGACCGAGGTCGTCGGCGGCGGGGATGTCGGCATCCCGGTCATGCCCGACGGCGACGCGGCGATCCTGCCGCAGAACTTCGCGGACTTCGGTCGCGATCTCGAGATCCCCGACGACCAGCTCGCGCTGTACCTCGCGACGCGCGAGCTCGCGCACGCGCGACTGTTCCGCCACGCGCGGTGGCTGCGGCTGCACGTCATCTCGCAGGTGCGCGACTTCGCGCACGGCATCCGCGTCGACACGGACGCGCTCGAGGAGCTCGCCACGCGCTTCGACCCGTCGCAGCCCGACGAGCTGCGCGGCGCGCTCGAGAGCGGCGCCCTGCTGCCCGAGCGCAGCGAGGAGCAGACCGCCGCGCTCACGCGCCTCGAGAACCTGTTGGCCACGATCGAGGGCTGGGTCGACGTCGTCACCGAGGACGCCACCTCGCGTCTGCCGTCGGCCGCACGCATCGCCGAAGCCGTGCGTCGCCGCCGCGCCGTGGGCGGGCCCGCCGAGCAGGCGCTCGGTTCGCTGGTCGGCCTCGAGCTGCGCCCGCGCCGCATGCGCGAGGCCGCCGCCCTGTGGCGCGCGGTGACCGACGCCGTCGGCGTCGACGGACGCGACGCGCTGTGGGACTACCCCGACCTCATGCCCACGTCGGACGACATCGACGACCCCGCCGCCCTCGTCGCGCGACTGACCGCCGCCTCGCGCGGAGAGGCCGCACCCGCAGACGCGATGGACGACGCCCTCGCCCAGCTGCTGGCCGAGGAGGCCTCGGGTGGGCGGGATGCCGGTGCGGACGGCTCCGGGACGGACGGCTCCGCGACCGGGACGGACGGCTCCGCGACCGGGACGGACGGGGACGACGACGCCGCGCCGGGAGACCAGCGACCGGTCTGAGGCTGCTTTCGCGGCGGACGCCCGCGGTGCGGATT
>NZ_QAJB01000112.1:0-3066 GCF_003061325.1 Microbacterium sp. HMWF026 | reverse complement strand
GGGGGAGAGTGACGACACGCCGCTGGTGGGTCGTCGGGTCCGGCATGTTTTCGACACGGCCCGCCGTTGTGCACGCACGCTGCCGTGCGGCCGAGCGGTGGTGGGCGACGCTCGACTGCCCGTCGACCCCGGCGGGGTGAAAAACCCGAGTCGCGCGGGTGAGGGACTCGTGTAAGACTCGACGGCATGGAGTACCTGATCGCCGGTGCCGTGTGCGCCGCCGGACTCGTCATCCCCGCCGTGCTGGGGATGACCTCCCCGCACCGCCGTCGCCGCTCGGCGCCTCCCGGGCGCTGAGTCCGACGGGCTCGAGACGCCGCACCGCGTCGGGACGCCGCTCCGCGTCGGGGCGTCGCCGGGACGCTGCACCGCGTCCGGATGCCGCTCCGCGTCGGGGCGTCGCCGGGACACTGCACCGCGTCGGACGCCCCACCGCGCGGCGTACCGCGGCGAACCCGATGACGGCTCACAACGCCGCTCCGCATCAATCGCGGCCGACGTACCGTCGAGGCAACCGCGCTGACGACTCGGCCCGGAGAGTGCTGCCGACCGGTCAGAACCCCGGTTCGCCGTCGTCGCGGGGCATGCCGCGCACCTGCAGCTCGTTGAGGGCCTGCGCGAGCTTGCGCGATGAGGCGTCGAGCACCGTGTGGTAGCCGAGTCGCTTGGCCTCGGAGGCGCGCTGCGCGGCCTGGGTGACGTTGCGGATCTCGCCGGTCAGAGTCAGCTCGCCGATCGCGGCGAGCCGCTTGGACACCTTGCGGTTCTTCACGGCGTTGGCCACGGCGATCGCGATCGCCAGGTCGGCGGCCGGTTCGACCAGGCGGACGCCACCGACCGTCGAGACGTACACGTCGCGGTCCGACAGGGTGAGACCCATGCGGCTCTCGAGCACCGCGAGCACCATCGCGACGCGTGAGGAGTCGACGCCGTTGACGATGCGCCGCGGGTTGGGGGCCGTCTGTCGCACGGCGAGAGCCTGGATCTCGACGGGGAGCGCCCGCCGCCCCTCCATCGCGATCGTGACGCACGTGCCCGGCTCGGGCTCGCCGTGGCCGAGGAACAGCGCGCTGGGATCCGCGACCTCGGCGATCCCGGTGCCGGTCATGTCGAAGCACCCGACCTCGTCGGTGGGGCCGAAGCGGTTCTTGAGCGCACGGACGAAACGGAGTGACGTCTGCCGGTCGCCCTCGAAGTGGCACACCACGTCGACGAGGTGTTCGAGGATGCGGGGGCCGGCGATCGAGCCGTCTTTGGTGACGTGACCGACGAGGACGATCGGGAGCCCGCGCTCTTTCGCGACGCGGATGAGGGCGGATGCCACCTCGCGCACCTGCGCGGGTTGACCGGCCGCGCCGTCACTGTGCGCCGACGACACCGTCTGCACCGAGTCGACGATGAGCAGGCCGGGCTCGACCTCGTCGATGTGGCCGAGGATCGTGGCCAGGTCGGTCTCGGCGGCAAGGAACAGCTCGTCGTGCAGGGCGCCGGTGCGCTCGGCCCGCAGGCGCACCTGCGCCGCGGACTCCTCGCCGCTGGCGTACAGCACGCGTCGACCGGCCCGGGCGCTCTGCGCCGCGACCTCGAGCAGCAGCGTCGACTTGCCGACACCGGGCTCGCCGCTCAGCAGGATCGCCGCGCCGGGCACGATGCCCCCGCCGAGCACGCGGTCGAACTCGCCGACGCCGCTCGTGCGACGCGGGGCGTCCTGCGTGTCGATCTCGGTGATGCGCCGCGCCGCGCGCGCCGCCCCCGGGGCAACCGGCGTGATCGAGCGGACGATGCCCGTCTGCTCGGCCGCCTCGACCACGGTGCCCCACGACTGGCACTCGCCGCAGCGCCCGACCCACTTGACCGTCGTCCATCCGCACTCGGTGCACCGATAGGGCGCGGGGGCGGTTGGAGGACGACGGGATGCCATGGCTTCAGGCTACGCGGGGCCTCCGACATCGCCGCGCCGGGGCGTGGCATCCCTCGTCCGTCGACGGGTCCGCCGCGCGGACGGATTAGTCGTGCAGCGACTGCGCGACCGTCGCCAAGGCGTCGGCGGAACGGCGCAGCAGCGTCAGCTCGGCGTCCGAGAAGGGGGTGCCCGCCAGCGGCACCGCTCCGCGGGCCGACACGATCGACGGCACCGACAGGGCCGTGCCGCTGATGCCGTGGAAGTCGTCGAGGACCGTGCTGACCGGCAGGATCGCGTGCTCGTCGCGCAGCACCGCCTCGACGATGCGAGCGCTGGACAGCCCGATCGCGTAGTTGGTCGCGCCCTTGCCCTTAATCACCTTGTACGCCGCGTCGCGCACGTCGACGGCGATGGCATCCAATTCCTCCTCGTCGAAACGGGAACCGTCGGGAAGGGGGAACTCGGTGATGGGCACCGACCCGATGGTGGCCGTCGACCACAGCGGGAACTCGGTGTCGCCGTGCTCGCCGACGATCCACGCGTGCACGCTCGAGGTCGCGACGCCCGCGCGCTGCGCGATCTTCCAGCGCAGGCGCGAGGTGTCGAGGACGGTGCCCGAGGCGAAGATCCGGGATGCCGGCAGCCCCGTCTTCTCGTGAGCGAGGACCGTGAGCACGTCGCACGGGTTCGTGACGATGACGTACACCGCGTTCGGCGCGACCTCGAGCAGCTTCGGCATCATGTCGCCGATGATGCGGGCGTTGGTGGCAGCGAGCTCGGTGCGCGTCTGCCCGGGGTTCTGCTTCGCGCCGGCGGTGATGACGACGACGTGCGACCCCTCGGCGACCGAGACGTCGGCACCGCCGGTGATGTCGCTCGAACCGGTGAACTGCGTGCCGTGCGCGAGGTCGAGCACCTCGGCCTCGACCTTCTCGGCGGCGATGTCGTACAGGGCGACGTGCCGCGCCGACCCGCGGATGAGGGCCGCGTAGGCGACGCTCGCGCCCACGCTCCCCGCGCCCACGACCGTCAGCTTGGAGTTCTCGATCACGCTCATGGCTCGATCCTGGCAGCGGCTCCGGGCGGCATCCAGCGCGGTGGCTCGACGGTGGAGGAATGGATGCCGGCGGGCCGGCTGCGGGGGGCCGGGGGGACGTGCCGGG
>NZ_QAJB01000111.1:0-9693 GCF_003061325.1 Microbacterium sp. HMWF026 | reverse complement strand
CCGGGAGGGGATGCCGGGGCGACCGCCGTCGTCGGACTCGGCCCGGCGGCCGCGGTGCGGGGCTCAGGTTCCGCAGTACGTCACGAACGGTGACGCGGTGTCGGGCGGGAGGGCGGCGAGCTTCTCGGCGAGCGGGGTGGCGGGGGAGACGAACGGATCGCGCAGCAGCGCGACCAGCTCGTCGAACGGGCCGAGGTCGCCCTCCACTGCGGCGCCCAGCACGTCCTCGACGACCTGGTTGCGGGGGACGATGGCGGGGTTGGTGGCATCCGAGAGGGCCGCGTCGGGACCGAGCGCCCTCCATTCGTCCGCCCAGGCCTCGACCCGGGGCCTCGCCGGGGGAGCGAACAGCTGCAGAAGGCCGGAGCGATCCCCCCGCGCCGCTGCGCCGAGGGCCCGCCAGAAGCGGGGGAAGTCCGCCCGGTTATCGGCCAGAATCGCGAGAGCGGTCTGAGCCGTCTGCTCCACCGCACTCGCATCGACGGTGGGGCCGAGGCCCAGCTTCGCGCGGAAGACGGCGATCCATCGCTCGCGGAACAGTCCGTCGAAAGCAGCCACGACCTCCCGCGCGAGCGCCCGTCCATCGTCCACGTCGGCCGCCAGCAGCGGAGCGAGAGCCTCCCCGAGCCGATCGAGGTTCCACCGCATGATCGACGGCTGGCGCCCGAACGCATAGCGACCGTGTCGGTCGATCGAGCTGAAGACGACGTCGGGATCGTAGGCGTCCAGGAAGGCGCAGGGACCGTAATCGATCGTCTCGCCGCTCACGAGCACGTTGTCGGTGCTGAGCACGCCGTGGACGAATCCCGCACCCATCCATCCGGCTGTCTGGTCGGCGACGGCGTCGACGATCCGGGCCAGCAGCCGGCGGTAGGGCTGGGCGGCCCCGTCCTCGTCGGGATAGTGACGGGCGATCGTGAGATCGGCGAGACGGCGCAGGACCGAGCGGTCCTCGAGCCGCGTGGCGTACTCGAACGATCCGTACCGGATATGGCTGCGCGCCGTTCGCACCAGGACGGCACCGGGAAGGGTCACGCCGCCCAGGGATCGCGGAGTACCCGTAGCCGTGACGGCCAGTGCGCGCGTGGTCGGCAGGGCGAGGGCGTGCATGGCCTCGCCGAGGAGGAATTCCCGCAGCATCGGACCGACCGTGGCGAACCCGTCGACCCTCGACATCGAGGTGGGACCGATGCCTTTCGCGTGGATGTCGCGGAGGGCGCCGGAGCGGTCGCGGCGCTCACCGAACAGCGCGGCGCGGCCGTCTCCGAGGACGGGACGGAAGACGCCCCACTGGTGTCCCGCGTACACCTGGGCGACGGGGGAGGAACCCGGGGCGCGCGATGCGCCGGTGAGGAAGCGCGCTCCCTCGGCGGTGTGCAGGGCGACCGGGTCGATCCCGAGCTCGTAGGCGAGCGGCTCGTTGACGGCCAGCACGCGGGGGTTCGGCGCGAAGCCCTGCGGCACCGACCTCGATAGCTCCGGCAGGTTCTCGGCCCACCCGGACGTCAGTCGGGGGAGTGCCGATGCGTCCCGCGCCGCGAGGGAGTCCATGTCCCCGGTCAGAGATCGAACGCGAACGCGCGCAGGTCGAGCCAGCGGCCGGGTTCGACCTCGATCGGCGCCTCGCGCTCGGTCAGGCGACGGAAGCCCATTTTGAGGTACAGCGCGTGGGCGCCGAGCATCTCGGGGCCGCTGTTCATCACCACGCGCGTCGCTCCGCGCTCACGGGCGAGCGCGAGGACGTGGCGCGTCAGCACCTCGCCGATGCCGCGCCCGCGCGCCGACGGGGCGACGGCGAGCTGACGGAAGTCGAGCTCGCCCTCGGCGGCCAGCTCGGACAGGCGCTCGCCGGGTCGCGGGGTCCAGACGGTGCCGACGATCTCGTCGCCGTCGACCGCGACCCACACCTCGCCCTGCTCCACGCGTCCGGCGACGTCGGCGAGCGAGGCCAGGTAGGCCTCCGACAGCCCGTCGTAGCTGTGGCGGTAGGCGTCGGCCGTGAGCCGGCCGGCTGCGGCGTACTCGACGGGTTCGACGAGACGGATGGTGAGCGTCGGCGAGGGTGCGGGGGTCATGGCATCCATTCTTCTCTTCGTGACGCGCGACACGGCCCGGTCCTCGAGGGACCGGGCCGTGCGCGGGGGTCAGGACTTGGGCAGTCCCGGCGGGTTGATCTGCGAGGTCGAGATGCCCTCGGACTCGAGGTTCCAGGCCTTCAGGACCTCGGCGTACTTCCCGTCGGCGATCAGCTCGTTCAGCACGATCTGCACGGGGTCGACCAGGCCGTTGCCCTTCTTGGTGCCGGCGGCGATGTCGGCCTGCAGGGGGTATCCACCCGGGACGACGCCGACGATCTTGGTCTCACCCGTGTCGCGCGACGCCCACGCGGCCGTGGCGTTGGGGCCGAAGGTCGCGTCGACCCGACCGGACAGCAGGGCGAGCGTCGAGGCCGCGTTGTCGTCGTAGTACTGCAGGTCGGCGGGTGCCTTGCCGGCGGCGACGAGCTCTTCGTTCCAGTTGAGCAGCACCTTCTCTTGGTTGGTGCCCGAGCCGACGACGATCTTCAGGCCCGTGATGTCGTCCGCCGATTCGATCTTGTCGATCTCGCTGTCGGCCTTGACCGCGAAGCCCAGCAGGTCCTGGCGGTAGCTGGCGAAGTCGTAGAGCTCCTTGCGCTCCTCGGTCACGGTGACGTTGGCCGTGATCAGGTCGTACTTTCCGGACTGGATGCCGAGTGGCCAGTCCGCCCACGCGACCACGACCGGGTTGTACTCGAGGCCGAGGCCCTCGGCGATGAGCGAGCCGATGTTCGGCTCGGTGCCCGACGGCAGGGTCTCTCCCTCGGGGACATAGCTGAGCGGCGGGACGAACGCGCCGACGGCGACGGTGAGCTTGCCCGGTTCGATGGGCTGGAAGCCGCTGGCCTTCAGCGCCGCGACGGCCTCGGGGACGGCATCGGTGTGCACCCACTCGGCGGGGGTGTTCGACGCGGATGCCGAGGGCTCGGGCGCGGCGACCGCCTCGGCCGGGCGGTTCAGGCCGACGGTGACGCCGACGCCGACGACGGCGACGAGGGCCGCGGCGATCACGCCGAGGGCGATGCCCTGTTTCTTACTGAGAGCCATGCTGTGTCTCCTGGTGGTGTGTGTGCGGGTGGGGGTGAGTCTGGTGAGAGTGGGCGCGGCGTCAGCCGAGCACCTTGGCGAGGAACTCGCGGGTGCGCGGGTGCTGCGGACGCGTCAGCACCTCGTCGGGAGCGCCCTGTTCGATGACGTGACCGTCGTCGAGAAAGACGACGCGGTCGGCGACCTCGCGGGCGAAGCCGATCTCGTGCGTCACGATGACGAGCGTCGTGCCGAGCTTCGCCAGGTCGCGGATGACGTCGAGCACTTCGCCCACCAGCTCGGGGTCGAGGGCGCTCGTCGGCTCGTCGAACAGCAGCACCTTGGGCTGCAGCGCGAGCGCGCGGGCGATGGCGACGCGCTGCTGCTGGCCGCCCGACAACTGGCGCGGGTACGCGTCCGCCTTGTGCGCGAGCCCGACGCGGTCGAGCAGACCGCGGGCGAGCTCGGCGGCGTCGTCCTTGCCCAGGCGCTTCAGGGCGAGTGGCGCCTCGGTGATGTTCTCGAGCGCCGTCAGGTGAGGGAACAGGTGGAAGTTCTGGAACACGATCCCGACCTGCGTGCGACGGCGCAGGATCTCGCGTTCGCGCAGCTCGTGGAGCTTGCCGTGGCGCAGCTCGTAGCCGATGAACTCGCCGTCGACGGTGACCGATCCGGCATCCACGGTCTCGAGGTGGTTGATGGTGCGCAGCAGCGTCGACTTTCCCGACCCGCTGGGGCCGAGCAGCGCGACCACCTCGCCGGGCTGCACGGTCAGGTCGATTCCCTTCAACACCTCGGTGCCGTGGAAGCTCTTGCGCACGTTGTGGATCTCGACGAGACCCCGGGTGGCGGTTGCGGTGGTCATGCCGGGGTTCCCTTCTCGGGCGCCGGGCGCGCGGCATCCGTTCGCCTCTTCGGACCGGGCGGGGCGGGGTCGTCGCCCAGGCGCGCCCATTGCGCGGCCACCCAGCGGCGGGTGCGCTGCACGGGCGTCGGGGGCAGGGCGCGGGCCGAGCCGCGGGCGTAGTACCGCTCGATGTAGTACTGCGCGACGCTGAGGATCGTGGTGATGAGCGTGTACCAGATCACCGCGACGAGCAGCAGCGGGATCACCCGGCTGTTGCGGTTGTAGATCACCTGGACGGCGTAGAACAGCTCGGGGATCGCGATGACGAAGACCACCGACGCGCCCTTGACCAGGCCGATCACCTCATTCGTGGCGTTCGGCACGATCGAGCGCATCGCCTGCGGAAGGATGATGCGGAACAGCCGACGGGATGCCGGGATGCCGAGGGCGGCGGCCGCCTCGTGCTGACCCGGGTCGACCGAGACGAGACCGCCGCGGATGATCTCGGCCGAGTAGGCCGCCTGGTGCAGGCCCAGGCCCAGGATCGCGGCGGCGAAGGCGCTGACCAGCTGGACGGTGGGGAACTCCACGATCCAGAAGTCCGTCGTGAAGGGGGTGCCCAGGCCCAGGGTCGGGTACAGGTAGCCGAGGTTGTACCAGACGATGATCTGCACCACGAGGGGCACCGAGCGGAAGAACCAGATGTACCCCCAGGCCACGGCGTTCAGCAGCGGCGAGGCCGACAGGCGGCCGAGGGCCAGGACCGTGCCGAGGGTGAAGCCGACGACCGCCGAGATCGCCGTCAGGCTCAGGGTGTATCCGATACCGATCAGCACCGGCTCCGAGAAGAAGTACTGCGCGAAGGTGTCCCACATGTACCGGTCGTTCGTGACGAGACTCCAGGCGAACTGGGCGACGACGAACAGCAGCAGGGCGCTGAGGATCCAGCGCCACCAGTGACGGGTGGGGACCACGGTGATCGTCCCCAGGTCGACCTTGGCGGTCGATCCGGCGGGCGTCGCCGTGCGGTCGGCGGGTGCCGGCGCGGTGGTGGTCATGACGTGCTCCTCGCAAGGGCGGTACGGCGCGGGGCGCCGGTGGGTTGCGTCACGGTACGACGGCGCCGGAGGGCGCCGCGAGGCGGCCGTTCACACGTCGAAACGACCTGCCACGCATCGCAATGCGACGCCTCGGGCGGTAACACGGTGGACGGCGTGCCGCGGCATCGGGTACGGCCGGTGCACGCCGCGCGGCGCCGACCGCCCGCTCAGGCCTCGCGCAGAATGCGCGCGGTCACGCGCGTGCCGAAGTGCAGGGCATCGACGGGCACGCGCTCGTCCGCGGCGTGGAACTGCCCGAACACGTCGAAGTCGGCGGGCACACGCAGCGGCACGAAGCCGTACCCGCGGATGCCGAGGCGGCTCAGGTGCTTGTTGTCGGTGCTCGCCGGCAGCAGGTACGGCACGACGACCCCCTCGGGGTCCTCGGCGCCGATGGCGCGCTGCAGCACGTCGACCAGGGGAGCATCCACGGGGGACTCGATGGCCTCGATGTCACGCGCCCAGGTCACCTCGACGTCGTCGCCGACGACCTCGGCGAGCTCCGCGCGCACCGCGTCGTGCTGCCCGGGCACGATGCGCACGTCCAGCGTCGCGCTCGCCGAGGCGGGGATGACATTGGCCTTGCCGCCCGCGGCGAGCACGGTGGGCGAGGCGGTGTTGCGCATGCCCGCATCGATGAGGGATGCCGCGAACCCCAGGTCGCCGAAACGTCCGCCCGCGCGCTCCCACGTCTCGACGAACCGCTCGAGGGTCGCGGTGCGCACGACGGGAAAGGTGTGCGCGCCGACGGCGCCGACCGCGCGGGCCAGGCGCACGACGGCGTTGTCGGCGGTGGGGCGGGAGCCGTGGGCGGCGCGCCCGCGCGCGGTGATCGTCGCGGTCGACACGCCCTTCTCGGCCGTGGCGACGAGGTAGGCGCGGCGGTCGCCGGGCAGCGGGATCGAGAACCCGCCCACTTCGCTCAGCGCTTCGGTCGCCCCGGCGAACAGCTCGGGTCGGTTCTGCACGATCCAGCGCGCGCCCCACACGCCGCCGGCCTCTTCGTCGGCGAAGAACGCGAAGATGAGGTCGCGGCGGGGGACGACCCCGTCCCGCCGGAACGACCGGGCGATCGCCAGCAGCATCCCGGCGAAGTTCTTCATGTCGACGGCGCCGCGCCCGTAGAGCACGCCGTCGTGGATCTCGGCCCCGAACGGCGGGTGCGTCCAGTCGGCGGCATCCACCGGGACGACGTCGAGGTGCGCGTGGGCGACGAGGGCTCCGGCATCCGGGTCCGATCCGGCCATGCGCGCGACGACGCTGGCCCGACCGGGTCGCGGCTCGACCAGCACGGTCTCGTAGCCGACCTCTTCGAGCTGCGCCTGCACGAACAGGGCGGCCCTGGTCTCGCCGTCGCCGATGGTCGCGGCGTCGCCCGTGTTGACGCTGTCGATGCGGATCAACGCGCGGACGAACTCCAGCGCCTCGGCCTCGAGGGGCGACATCGTCAGTGCTGGTGGGGGCGGGCGTCTTCGCCGAGCTTGAAGGCGAGGCGTCCGTGCGCGTAGCCGCCGCCCGCGCGGATCGCGGTGGCCACCCAGGCGGCCTCGGCCAGCTCGGCCTCGGTCGCGCCGGCCTTGACGGCGTTCTGCGAGTGCCCGTCGATGCAGTACACGCACTGCGTCGTGATGCCGACGGCCAGGGCGATGAGCTCGCGGAACTTCAGGGGGATGGCGCGACCCTCGGGGGCGAACACGGCCTGATCGAACGCGGCGAACGCGGCGAGGATGTCGGGCGTCTCGTTCTTGTAGACCTTCGTGTAGGTCTTGTCGGCGGTGCGGTCGAAGTACTCGGACATGGTCTCTCCCGGGCGGTCTCGGTGGCGGAGTGCCCGCTCCACGCTGCCACGCCGGGCTGTCGGTGCCGTCCGGCTCGCGTCACACGGTGACACACGGGGGAGGGATGCCGCGACGGCTGCCGGGGACGTCAGGCCCAGAGCCGGACGGCCGTCGACTCGACCGCGTCGAACGCCTCTGCGGTCTGTTCGAGGGAGTTCGTCGTCGCCGTGAGTGCGGCCGTCATGCGCTCCAGCGAGGCGGACCACTCCCGGTGCGCGACGTCGTACGCGTCGCGCGCCGCCCCCGTCCACTGGGTGCGCCCCCACGCGACGGCGTCCTCGAGATCGTCGAGATGCTGCGAGATCGCGACCGTCGCCGAGCGCAGATGATCCACGAGTTCCGCATGTCGCGCGCTGTCGAATCGAAGCATCATGATTGCGGCTTCGGCCACGCGAGATCGAACAATCTGGTGGCGTAGGAGGGGGGAATCGTTTCGGTCTCGTAATAGGAGAAGAAGATGTCGGTGGCCTCATCGAGGGCGAAGACTTCGTCGGGGTAGACCGTGGCTGTCCGCGTCCCGTTGAAGAAGGGGATCTCGACGTCTGGTTCGCCGGAGTGGTCGCCTCCTCGGCCGACGATGTAGTGACGGTCCTGGCCATCGTCATCGACGCGGTGCCATTCGATCGTCATCGCTTCGGCGGTTCCGGCGCATTGGAGGAAGGCCGTACTGCCGCCCTCGTGATAAAAATCTATGAACGTCTTCTCGGGCGGAATGGGTGCGAGCATCAGAGTCGATCGCTCGCCCGGGATAAGGAGAGACAGCAAATTCCGGATATATGCGCGCGGTGGGCGGATCGCCGGTTTTAGTTCCGCAGATCTCGACCCGTCCACGGTGTAGTAGAAGCGGCTCTGCATTACTCCACCACCTGGACCAGGACTCCGGTGATGGTGATCTTCTCACCGCGGATATTCGCAGTCGCAGGATGAGAGGGACTGATCGATTCGTCGAACAGTTTCTGGTTTTCCGCATTTCTCATGTACTTCTGCAACCCCGTCCCACTTTTGACCTCGATAGCTGCTCCTTCCGTCTTCCACGATACGACGAGGTCACCGTGACCTTTCAGCCTCGGGCGGACACGTCACCCGGCCCACCCCGTCGACACTCACCCGTCCGCGGCCCTCAGTGCATGATCATGCCGCCGGTGACGTTGATCGCCTGACCCGTGAGGTACCCGCCGGCTGGTGAGGCGAGGAAGTGGGTCACTCCGGCGACGTCCTGCGGCATCCCGAGTCTTCCCAGGGGCGAGCGCG
The DNA here is from genome assembly GCF_003061325.1 of Microbacterium sp. HMWF026. NCBI lineage: Bacteria > Bacillati > Actinomycetota > Actinomycetes > Micrococcales > Microbacteriaceae > Microbacterium > Microbacterium sp. HMWF026. The sequence continues at coordinate 1,553 of NZ_QAJB01000111.1, read as the reverse complement.
CGCTCCACGCGGCGATGTCGGCCTCGGAGCGGGTGTCGGCGCCCATGTCGGTCAGGACGTACCCGGGGCAGACCGCGTTCACGGTGATGCCGTGGCATCCCCATTCCTGCGCTCCGGCGCGCGTGAGGGCGACGACCGCGGCCTTCGAGGCGGCGTAGTGGCCCTCGCCACCGCCGCCGTGCTTGGCGGCCATGCTCGCGATGTTGACGATCGCGCCGCCGCGGGCGTCGAGCATGGCGGGGGCGACGGCCTGCATCGTCACCAGCGTCGCGCGCGCGTTGACCTCGAGCACCAGGTCCCAGTCGTCGACGGTGATGTCGAGCAGCGAGGCGTGCTGGAACACCCCGGCGCAGTTGACGAGCACGTCGACGCCGTCCAGGGCGGTGATCGCCTCGCCCACCGCGCGGCGGGTGTCGAGGGGATCGCGCAGGTCGACGTCGAAGAAGAGGGATGCCGAGTCGCCGACCGGCGGGCGGCGATCCAGCACCGCGACTCGGGCGCCGTCGCCGACGAACCTCTCGACGATCGCGGCGCCGATGCCGCCCGACCCTCCCGTGACGATGACGCGCTGCGACATGGCATCCCTTCCGCGGGCGTCGGGCGCGCCCTCGGCCGTCACGGTACGCCCGGCGTCGCCGCGCTCGGCGACGCGCGTGTTTCCGCGGCGTGAAGTGTGCGCGCGAGCGGGGGGATACCGGCATCCGCGACCCTACGCTCGAAGCATTCCGACCCGTCCTCCCCAAGGATCCCCGTGACCGCTGCCGTCCATCCCGCCATCACCGACCCCGCCGTGCGCGCGCATCTCGCGCGCCTGGCCGCGCAGGCGGGGACGATCCCCTCGGGCGCCACCGACGCCGACGCCGACGACGCGACGCGCCTGGCCGAGCTGCGCGCGAACCCGTCCTGGATGCGCCTGCCCGACGACGAGACCCTCGAATCGATCGACCTGGATGCCGACGGACTCGCCCTGCGCCTGTACCGGCCTCGCGCGGCTCACCGGGGGACGCTCGTCTTCGCTCACGGTGGGGGATGGGTCGCGGGCGACCTCGACAACAACGACACGCTGTGCCGCGCGCTCGCCGCGGCGACGGGGACGCAGGTGCTGAGCGTCGACTACCGGCTCGCGCCGGAGCACCCCTTTCCGGCCGGACTCGACGACCTCGAGCGCGCGCTGCGCTTCGCCGCCTCCGGCGCGGAGGGACTGATCGACCCCGCGCTCCTCGGCGTCGCGGGGCACAGCGCGGGCGGCAACCTCGCCGCCGCGTTGGCGTTGCGCGCGCGGGAGGGTCTGGCTCCCGGCATCCGCGTGCAGGTGCTGCTGTGCCCGGTGCTCGACGCCCCCGATCCGAGCCGCCCGAGTTACCGCGCCCACACCGAGAACCTGCCGCTGACGGCGAAGGGCATGCAGTGGTACTGGGGGCTGTACGTCGGGGATGCCGCGGGCGGCGGTGCCGGCGGTCGAGCTCCGGCGGCGGGCGGTGGCGCTCCGGTCGTCGTCCCTGTCGAGGCGGCGCCGCTGCGTGCCCACGACCTGGCCGGCGTAGTCCCCCGCC
>NZ_QAJB01000110.1:0-5261 GCF_003061325.1 Microbacterium sp. HMWF026 | reverse complement strand
GCCGTGGTCGGCACGGCGGCGCCGTTCGCGGGCTACGTCACGGTGTGGATCGTCTGCAGCGCGGGCGGATTCCTCGCCGCGATCCTGCTGCTGTGCGTGCCCCGGGTCGCCTTCGCGGATGCCGAGACCACCGACATCACGGTACGGGACGCGGCCCGATAGCCACCCCGTGCCCGCTCAGCGGGTCTTCAGCGGCCCCCGCGCCAGCAGGTGCTGCGCCGACTGCGCGACCGGCCGCAGCGTCACCAGGTCGAGGTTGACGTGGCCCGGAGCGTCCAGGGCGTAGGCGATGACGTCGGCGACGTCCTCGGCGACGAGCGGCGCCTCGACGCCCTCGTAGAGCTTGTCGGCGGCGGCGCGGTCGCCGCCCAGGCGGTTCAGCGAGAACTCCTCGGTGCGCACCATCCCCGGAGCGATCTCGGTCACGCGCAGGGGTTCGCCGTTGAGCTCCTGCCGCAGCGCGTGCACCAGCATGGACTCCCCCGCCTTGGCCGCGTTGTACCCGCCCCCACCGGGGTAGGCCGTCTGCGCCGCGGTCGAGGTGACGAACAGCACGTCGGCGTGGCCGACGTCGTCGGCCGCGCGCCGCAGGGCGGGAAGAAGGGATGCCACCAGCTGCTGCCCCGCCAGCACGTTGACCTCGAACATCCACCGCCAGTCCTCGGGGTCGCCGTCCTCGATCCGGTCGGTGCCGCGGGCGCCTCCGGCGATGTGCACGAGCGCGTCGACCCCGCCGGTCTCGTCCAGCCACGCCGCGAGCGCGGCGATGTCGTCGGCGTCGGTCAGGTCGGCCGCGCGCGCGACGACGCCGGTCTCGGCGGCCAGGGCGGCCAGACGGTCGGCGCGCCGGGCGACCCCCACGACCTCCCACCCGCGGGCGCGCAGCAGCCGTGCGGTCGCCTCTCCGATACCCGAACTGGCCCCGGTCACCATCGCGCGTCGCGTCATGGCATCCACGGTAGTGGTCCCCTCGGACCCCTCGGGGCTCCGCTTCCCGGCGATGCCGCGCGTGGTATTACGGAGCGTGTCCGGCGCGGTTGTCGGCGTCGGGGGCGGTCCCTACGCTCGCAGGAGGCCATGGCGACCGCCCGGCCTGACGAAGCTGAGGAGCAGTCATGTCGGCACCCGAGAACTGGCGTTTCGAGACCAAGCAGATCCACACGGGCGCGCAGCCCGATCCGGTCACCAAGGCCCGCGCCACCCCGATCTACCAGACCACCTCGTATGTGTTCGACAACGCCGATCACGCCGCGAACCTCTTCGCGCTCGCCGAGTTCGGCAACATCTACACGCGCATCCAGAACCCCACGCAGGACGTCGTCGAGCAGCGCGTCGCGGGCCTCGAGGGCGGCACCGGCGCCCTCCTCGTCGCCAGCGGCCAGGCCGCCGAGACCTTCGCGGTGCTGAACATCGCCGAGGCGGGCGACCACATCGTCTCGTCGAGCTCGATCTACGGCGGCACGTACAACCTGTTCAAGTACACCCTCGCCAAGCTCGGCATCGAGACGACGTTCGTCGAGAACCAGGACGACCCCGAGGAGTGGCGCGCCGCCGTGCGCCCGAACACCAAGCTGTTCTTCGCCGAGACGATCGGCAACCCGAAGATCAACGTCCTCGACATCCGCTCGGTCGCCGACGTGGCGCACGAGGCCGGTGTGCCGCTCATCGTCGACAACACCATCGCGACGCCCTACCTCATCCGCCCCTTCGTGCACGGTGCCGACATCGTCGTGCACTCGGCGACGAAGTTCCTCGGCGGTCACGGCACCGTCATCGGCGGCGTCATCGTCGACGGCGGCACCTTCGCGTGGTCCGCGCACGCGGACCGCTTCCCGGGCCTGACCACCCCCGACCCCTCGTACCACGGGGCGGTGTACACCCAGGCGGTCGGCGACGGCCTGGCCTACATCATCAAGGCGCGCGTGCAGCTGCTGCGCGACCTGGGCGCCTCGATCGCCCCGCAAAGCGCGTGGCAGCTCATCCAGGGCATCGAGACCCTGTCGCTGCGCATCGAGCGCCACGTCCAGAACGCGCAGGAGATCGCGGAGTGGCTCGAGGCGCACCCCGAGGTCGCGACCGTGAACTACTCGGGCCTGCCGACCTCGCCCTGGTACGCCGCGGCGAACAACTACGCCCCCAAGGGCGTGGGCGCGGTGCTCTCGTTCGAGCTCAAGGGCGGGGTCGAGGCGGGCCGCGAGTTCGTCAACTCGCTCAGCCTGTTCAGCCACCTCGCCAACATCGGCGACGTCCGCTCGCTGGTCATCCACCCCGCGTCCACGACGCACTCGCAGCTGACCCCCGAGCAGCAGCTGACCGCGGGGGTCACCCCCGGGCTGGTGCGTCTGTCGGTGGGTCTCGAGAACATCGACGACCTCAAGGCCGACCTCGACCAGGCCCTCGCAGCCGCGCGCCGGTTCTCCGAGGCAGCCCGCGCCTGACCCGCGCTCGCACGACGCCCCGCCCCGGCCCATCCGGCGCGGGGCGTCCGTGCGAGGCGCCGGGCTCTGTCCCCTCCGCCGCCCCGAGCGACACCACTCCCGCCGGAGGAGGTCAGATCTTCTGGCGCGGGCGGAGGCTCCCCAGACCCCCGTCGACGCCGAGCACCTGACCCGTCATCCAGGCGTTCTCCGGCGCCAGCAGGAACTCAACCGCTCGGGCGACGTCATCGGGCTCGCCGAGGCGGCCGAGCGGGTGCATCGCCTCCGACACCTTGCGCGACATGTCGCTCGACGTGAGCTTCTCGGTCAGCCGCGTCTGCACGAGACCCGGCGCGACCGCGTTGACCCGCAGTCCGTGAGCGGCGTAGCTCGCCGCGGCCGACAGGGTCAGACCGATCACGCCGGCCTTGGCCGCGGCGATGCCGTCGTGGTTCGGCAGACCCGCCAGCGCCGCCGCCGACGACACCAGCACCACGGCGCCGCCGCCGCGCATGTGGGCCCCCGCCGCCCGCACCGCCGCGAACGCGGTCGTCAGCGACGCCGCGATCAGACCGTCGTACTGCTCGCGCGAGGTCAGGTGCGCGGGCTTGAGCAGCATCGAGCCCGCGAACACCGCGATGCCGTCCAGCTCCCCCGCCTCGGCGACGACCCGATCGACGGCGTCGAAATCGGTGGCATCCAGCACGTGATCCGGCTCGATGACCGAGGAGTCCCGTGCCGTGGTGATGACGCGGTGTCCCGCGTCGCGCAGTCGTGTCGCCGTCGCCCCGCCGATGTCGCTCGAGGCCGCGATGAGGAGGAAGTTCGCCATGCCGCGATCATGACCAGCGCCCCCGACTCGCGACGGGGGGTGGACATTTCGCGCACGAGGCGTTCCGTCCCCGGGACGTAACAGTCGGCGGCATCCCCCGCCCTCCGGGGAGAATGGATGCCATGGACTGGCAGATCTCCGAAGACACGGTGCCCTCGGCCCCGGTGACGGAGGCCGACGCGCGGTCGCTGCTCGGCCGTCCCCCGGCGACGGGCGCGTGGCGCGACGGCGACCCCGCGGGCGATCGCCGCTTCGCCTCGTTCGGGATGTTCGCGACCGAGAGCGGCGAATCCCTCCCCCACGTGCGGCTCGCGTACGAGTCCTGGGGCGAGCTCTCGCCCGATCGCGACAACGCCGTGCTGATCCTGCACGCCCTCACCGGCGACAGCCACGTGCGCGGCGCCGCGGGTCCCGGTCACCCGACCGCCGGTTGGTGGAGCGATCTCGTCGGGCCGGGCGCCGCGATCGACACCGACCGTTTCTTCGTCGTCGCCCCGAACATGCTGGGCGGATGCCAGGGCTCGACCGGCCCCGCCAGCATCGCGCCCGACGGGTACGAGTGGGCCTCGCGCTTCCCCTACCTGACCGTCCGCGACCAGGTCGCCGCGCAGGCGCTGCTCGCCGACGAACTCGGCGTCGGGCGCTGGCACGCGGTCGTGGGCGGGTCGATGGGCGGCATGCACGCCCTGGAGTGGGCGGTCGGTCATCCCGACCGCGTCGCCCGCGCCGCGATCCTGTCGGCGCCGCCGGTCACCACCGCCGACCAGATCGCGCTGAACTCGGTGCAGATGGACACCGTGCGCACCGACCCCCGCTTCGCCGGAGGGCAGTACTACGACGCCGGCGACGGCGACGGCCCCCACCGCGGACTCGCCCTGGCGCGGCGGATGGCGCTGCTGAACTACCGCAGTCCCACCGAGCTGAACCAGCGGTTCCAGCGCTCCTGGCAGTCGGGCGTGAGTCCGCTCGGCCGCGGCGGGCGTTTCGCGGTCGAGTCGTACCTCGACTTCCACGGCAACAAGTTCACGCGCCGCTTCGACGCCAACAGCTACCTGACGCTGGTGCAGGCGATGAACTCCCACGACGTGGGCCGCGACCGCGACGGCGTCGAGGACGCCCTGGCGCGGGTCACCGCGACCACCCTAGTCCTGGGGATCGACAGCGACCGCCTGTTCCCCATCGACGGACAGCACCGCATCGCCCGGGGCATCCCCCGCACTCTCGACGGCGACGCGGCGGTCGTGCTGTCGAGCGACTTCGGGCACGACGGCTTCCTCATCGAGACGGCCGCCGTGGCGATGCACCTGCGCCGGCTCTTCGCGAGCTGAACCCGACCGGGGGCGGGGGCGCGGCATCCGACACTCCGATCGCGACCGACCGCGCGCCGTGCCTCAGCGCTGCGTGGGGATCGATCCGGTGATCGCGGTGGTCGCCGCCTCGGCGGCCGGCATGCGGTGCGCCGGGTGGCGTCCCGAGCGGTCCTCGACGCGGTACGAGATCACCGCCACGATCAGCCCGCCCAGGGCGAGCAGGGCACCGACCCAGGCCGGCGCGACCAGGCCGAGGCCCGCGGCGATGGCGAGCCCGCCGAGGAAGGCGCCGAGGCTGTTGCCGATGTTCAGGGCCGAGTGGTTCAGCGCGGCGGCGATCGACTGGTTGTCCTCGGCGACGTCCATCAGTCGTGTCTGGATCGACGGGCTGAGCGCGGCCCCGCAGAACGCCACGAGGAAGGCGAACAGCACCAGACAAACGATCCATTGGGCCGTCAAGGCGAGACCGATGGATGCCACGGCCAGCGCGATCAGACCGACGTACAGCCAGAAGCGCAGGTCTTTGTCGGCGAGCGCCCCGCCGACGATGTTGCCGATCGTCATGCCCACGCCCACCAGCACGAGCACGAGCGACACCGCCCACTCGGGCTGGCCCGCGACGTCGGTGATCATGGGCGCGATGTAGCTGTACATCGCGAAGAAGCCGCCGAACCCCACCGCCCCGATCCCCAGGGCGAACCA
>NZ_QAJB01000109.1:0-5442 GCF_003061325.1 Microbacterium sp. HMWF026 | reverse complement strand
GACGGGTGCCCATTATTGGGGACGCATTCGGTCTGCAACTCGCCTTCAACCCCGGCGCGGTGCTGGGAACGGGCTCGGGCATGACCTGGGTTCTCACCTTGATAGGCGTGGCAGCCGTTGCCGGGCTTTTCGTCCTGGCGGCCCGCGCGCGAACGGTGGGATGGGCGGGTGGTGTGGGGCTATTCCTCGGTGGAGCTGTCGGCAACCTCATCGACCGTTTCATGTCGCCGCCAGGATTCGCAATCGGCCACGTCACCGACTTCCTTGCATACGGGCGTCTGTTCATCGGCAACTTGGCAGACGTCTTCCTCGCCGCTGGAGCGATAGCGGTTGCAGTGATGCTGATGCTCCGCCAACGCGCCCACAGTGGCACCAAGGTCGCGCCTGCCACACCACCCACGTTCGGGGTTCCCCCGGAGGACAAGCAATGAAAAAGACCAAGACGCCATCTCGGTATCAACGAAACGCCCTCGCCCCCGGTCTGATCGCCGCAGCCGCCCTGTTCGTGGCGCCAGCGCTGCTGGACAGCGGCTGGTTCACGCTTGTGCGCTTCATCGTGGCAATCTTGGCGCTCATCGTCGCCTCGTTCGCCTACCAGGAGCGGCAGCTGTGGTGGGTGCCGGTGTTTGCTGTGATCGCGGTGGCATGGAACCCGGTGCTCCCCATCCCCGCTGAAGGTGTTGTCTGGACCGCGGCGCAACCCGCAGCCGCAGTCGTCTTCCTTGTCGCGGGAGCCATCATCAAGAGGGAGCGGGCATGAATCGCAAACTCCTCGCCCTCGGCACGGCGCTCATCATCGTCGGCGTGATGAGCGGTTGCACCGCCACGACCCAAACAACGGACGCCGGCGCGGGCGCATCGTTCTCCGATGGGAATTTCCAAGTGGCCGAGATTGCCCCGTCGGACAGAGGCGAACCCGTTCAGTTCGAAGGCGTCATCGAAACCGGTGAAACCGTCACCAGCGACGACTACCGAGGTGAGGTGCTCGTGGTGAACTTCTGGTACGCCGCCTGCGGACCGTGCATCGTCGAGGCTCCCATGCTCGAGGAGGTCTTTCTGCGCTTCCAGAACGAGGAAGTCGACTTCCTCGGAGTGAACACCTACGACCAAGCTGAGACAGCACTCTCTTTCGCGCGCGAGAACAACGTCACCTATCCCAGCGTCATCGACGTCAATGACGGTCAGGTGAAACTCGCCTTCGCGCAACTCACCCCGATCCAGGCCACACCCACAACGCTCGTAATGGACCGCCAGGGTCGCCTCGCCGCCCGCATCATCGGCCAACTTCCCAGCGCGTCCATCCTGTCCACCATCGTCGCGGACACGCTGGCGGAGAGACCATGAGCGCCGGGGCGCTCGTCGTCGACGGCGCACTCTGGCTTGCCATCCCCCTCGCCCTGGTCGCCGGTCTCATCTCCTTCCTATCGCCCTGTGTCCTACCGCTGGTGCCCGGCTACCTCGGGTACCTCGGCGGTGTGGCCGCCCCTCCCACCTCCACAACCGGAGGAGACGGTGCGACGACGGTCACCACACGCCCGCGGCTCGTAGCAGGCGTCCTGCTCTTCATCGCCGGATTTACTGTGGTCTTCGTCGCCGTGACCGTCTTGGGGGGATTCTTCGGGGTGGCGCTCTCGCGCTACGCCGATCTCCTTACCCGCGTCTTCGGCATTGTGAACATCGTCCTGGGGCTGGTCTTCACAGGCGCAATCCGGCTTGGACAGCGTGGCATGCGTCCGACCCTCCGTCGTCGAGCCGGGCTCGTCGGCGCTCCGCTTCTCGGGTTCTCACTTGGTGTCGGCTGGACACCGTGCATTGGCCCCACACTCGCAGCAATCCTGTCCGTGTCGTGGAACCTTGGTGACCCCGCCCGAGCCGGGCTCCTCGGTCTGTCTTACTCACTCGGCCTCGGAGTGCCCTTCCTCGTACTGGCGCTCGGATGGGGGTGGGCTGCGCGGTCCGTCACAGTCCTCCGCACTCACATCCGCACACTCAACCTCATCGGAGGCGCCGTGCTCATCCTGCTCGGGCTGCTCATGGTGACGGGCGTGTGGACCTCGCTCATGTCACTTCTGCAACAGGTGGTAATCAATGTCCCCCTCCCGCTCTGATACCCGCCACGTCGATTCAGACCCGCGGCGGCCGGCGGACCATCCTGACGGGGCCCCGAACGATCAAGACGGCCCACAGGTAAAGCTGGATGGCAAAGGGTGGCTCCGCTGGACATGGCGCCAGCTCACCAGCATGCGCACCGCGCTCATCCTCCTGCTCTCCCTCGCCCTGGCCGCAGTACCCGGCTCACTGTTTCCTCAACGAGGCGCCGACCCCAACGGCGTCATCCAATGGGAGCGCAACAACCCCGAGTGGTTCCCGTTCCTCGACGCCGTCGGATTGTTCGACGTTTACTACTCGCCCTGGTTCTCGTCCATTTATCTGCTGCTGTTCGTATCCCTCATCGGGTGCGTCATCCCGCGGGCGAAACACCACTACCGCGCTCTCAAAGGACAACCGCCGCGCACACCCATCCGGTTCGCTCGACTCCCCGAACACCTCGAGCGAGCCATCCCCGGCGAGCATCTCACCCCCGCGGCAGCTTTGGATCTTGCCGAAACAGAACTCGCCCGGCGTCGCTATCGCGTCCGCCGCTACGACGGGAAGGGGTGGACCTCCGTTTCGGCCGAACGCGGGTACCTCCGCGAGACCGGCAACCTGCTCTTTCACATCGCCCTGGTCGGCGTGCTCGTCTCCGTCGTCGTCGGCAAGGCGTTCGCCTACACCGGCCAGCGCGTCGTGGTGGAGGGGACAACCTTCGTCAACACCCTCAGCGACTTCTCCTCCTTCGACCCCGGCCGTTTCGCGGACGGATCCAACCTGACGCCGTACTCCCTCACGCTGGACCGTTTCGACGTCACCTACCAGCCAGCAGGCTCCCCTGGCGGTGGGCAAGCGGGCGACTTCGCCGCCAACGTCACGATCAGATCCCCCGGAGCAGACGACCGAACCGAGCGGGTGGTCGTCAACTACCCCATCACTGTAGGGACCGACCGCATCCATCTCCTCGGAAACGGTTACGCGCCTACCCTCACCATCCGTGACGCGGAAGGTCAGATCGTTTATAGCGACTCACTACCCTTCCTCCCGCAAGACTCCAACATGACCTCACTAGGCGTCGTGAAAGTTCCGGATGGCTTGCCGCAGCAGCTCGGGCTGATCGGCTTTTTCTACCCCACACAGGACACCTTGCCCTCAGGTGCCGCCACCTCGATCTACCCCGACGTAATCAACCCCGTCATCACCCTCAACGCATTCGCAGGCGACCTGGGCATCGACGATGGAACCCCCCGTTCCGTCTACGCCCTGGAAGTTGACCAACTCACCCAGCTCACCGGCGGCAACACCGGACAGGAATCCATTGAACTCAGGCCCGGTACCACCGGTGCGCTGCCCAACGGGTGGGGCACCATCACCTGGGAGGAAGCCGACGGTGCTCCGGTGAAACGGTTCGCGTCCCTGCAGATCCAACGCGACCCCAGCAGCGGCTGGGTCCTCGCGTTCTCTGTGCTGGCCTGCGTCGGGCTGTTCACCGGACTTCTCATACCTCGCCGCCGAATCTGGGTGAAAGTCCACCACTCGGCGACCACAACCGACTCGACGATCCACGTGGAGTACGCCGCCCTCGCCCGAGGAGACGACCCGGGGCTTGCCCGCGCGGTCCAGCACCTAGCGGAGGCTCACACAGAAGTGTGTGAGCGGGCGAATACGGCCGCGCAGCCACGATAGGTCCACAGCTATGAACGCCCCCCTCGACCTTGGCGACTACCTGCTGCCCGCAGCGCACCCCTTTACCCTTTTGCCGGGCGCCGCAACGGTGATGGCCACCATCTACCTCCTCGGGGCGCTGCGTCTGTGGCGGCAGCATCGACGGTGGTCGGTGTTGCGCACGGTGAGCTTCGTCTCCGGCTGCGCAGCCCTCGCCGCCGTCACCGGCCTCGCTGTAGAGGACTACGGCAAAGCCCTGCTTTCGGTGTTCATGTTTCAGCAGCTGACATTGATGATGGCCATCCCACCGCTGCTCGTGCTCGGTTCCCCGGGAACCCTTCTGCTGCGTGCCACCCCGCACCGCGGCGTCGGAAAAAGTGTCCTCAAAGTGGCGCACGGCGCGTTGCGGTGGCGAGGGTCAAGATGGGCCCTAAGCCCCTGGGTCGCATTACCCGCCTACCTCGCGGCCTTCTACGGCCTGTACATCGCAGATCTGCTCGATCCCGTCCTAGCCCTCCCCGGCGGTCACACCGCCTTAGAATCGGCGTTCCTGATCAGCGGGATCCTGTTCACCATCCCGGTGCTCTCCACAGATCCACTACCGGTCCGCATGAGCCACGGAGGACGGGCACTCGACCTTTTCGCTGAGGCAGCGTTGCACGCCTTCTTCGGGGTGTTCCTCATGATGGCGACCAGTCTGGTAGTAGGAACATTCGCTGAATCGACCATTGCCCTAGGGATCGACCCCATCGAGGACCAACGCGTAGCCGGCGGTCTTGCATGGTCCTATGGCGAGGCGCCCACACTCATCATGATCCTGATCGTGATGCACCGGTGGTTCCGGCACGACTCCGTTCGTGACGCCGCCGCAAGCAGATGGGCGGACGCGCACGGGGATCCAGAGCTCGACGAGTACAACGAGTACCTGCGCCGTCTAGAGAAAGGCGGGTCCGCATGACAGCACTTCGAGGGGCAACCGGCGCGCTGCGCATGCCCTCTATGTGGACCAGCGGCACGGATTCCTTGCCCGTGACGGCGGCGTTGCCCTTGGCGGCAGCGGCGGGGTTGCTGATGGATGCGGCCACACCGGACCTCGGATGGTGGCCGCTTGCTTTCGTGAGCGTGACGATCCTGCTCGCGGCTCTCCTCGGAAGAGGCACGCTCGCTTCCTTCGTCGTGGGTTGCGTCTTCGGGGCCGTGTTCAACCTTGCCCACCTCGTATGGGTGGCGCAATTCCTCGGACCAGTGCCCTGGTTGGCCCTCAGCGCCCTGCAGACAGTCCTGATCGGTGTCAGCAGCATAACCATCACCCTCACCTACCGTTGGGTGAAGGTACGTAGGCTCGGCGGGGCCTTAGACCTGCTGGGTATCCCCGCGCTGGTAGCAGCCCTGTGGGCCGCGCGGGAAGTACTTGTCGGAATGTGGCCGTACTCGGGCTTCCCCTGGGCACGGGTAGGAATGACGCAAGTGTCGGGACCATTTCCTGAAGTGGCGTCCTGGGTGGGAACGACGGGTGTGACCTTCCTCGTCGTGGGCGTGTGCGCCGCCCTCGTGCAGGCCCTCAGACCGGGGCGTCGCACTCTGCGTGCCGGCGTGCCGGCGCTCGTGGGAGTCCTGCTCATGGCGGTCACACCCCAGTACGCCACCCGGAGTATCGGAACGTTCACCGTCGGGTGGGTCCAAGGC
>NZ_QAJB01000108.1:0-3008 GCF_003061325.1 Microbacterium sp. HMWF026 | reverse complement strand
TCAACGCCGCCTCGAACGCACCGCGCATGCTGACCAGCCTCGCCGAGGCCATCGACCGCGGCGCGCAGGTGGTCCACGTCAACCCGCTGCGCGAGGTCGCGGGCACCCGCACGATCGTGCCGCACGAGATCCTCGACATGGCGACGTTCAACTCCACGCCGACCAGCACCATGAACCTGCAGGTGCGTCCGGGCGGCGACCTCGCGCTCGTCCGCGGCATGGCGAAGGTCGTGTTCGAGGCATCCGAGACCGATCCGACCGCCCTCGACCAGGACTTCCTCGACCGGTACACGACGGGACTCGACGAGTACCGAGCGATGGTCGAGGCGACGCCGTGGTCGGAGCTCGTCGAGCAGGCCGGCCTCACCGAGGCCGAGATCCGCGGCGCGGCCGACGTCTACCTCGCCGCGAAGCGCACCGTCATCAGCTGGTGCCTCGGCGTGAGCCAGCACCAGCACGGCGTCGACACCGTGCGCGAGATCGTCAACCTGCTGCTCCTGCGCGGCAACGTCGGGCGCAAGGGCACCGGCCCCTCGCCCGTCCGCGGACACAGCAACGTGCAGGGCAACCGCACCTGCGGCATCAACCACAAGCCGACCGAGGAGTGGCTCGCCAAGCTCGACGAGGTGTGCGGCATCACGTCGCCGCGCGAGCCCGGCCTCGACACCGTGCACACGGTGGCCGCTCTGCACCGCGGCGACCTCAAGGTCTTCCTCGGCATGGGCGGCAACTTCGTCCGGGCGGCTCCCGACACCAAGCTGACCGCCGAGGGCATGGGCCGGTGCGAGCTGACGGTGCACGTCAGCACCAAGCTCAACCGCAGCCACCTGACGCACGGCAAAGAGGCGCTGATCCTGCCGTGCCTCGGTCGCACCGAGCGCGACGAGCAAGAGAGCGGTCCCCAGTCGATCTCGACCGAGGATGCCATGAGCTCCGTCATGCTCTCGCTCGGCTCCCGCAAGCCGGCGTCTCCCCACCTGCTCAGCGAGCCCGAGATCATCGCCCGCCTCGCCCGTGCCGTGATGCCCGCGTCGGCGACCCCGTGGGAGTGGTACGTCGGCGACTACGACCGCATCCGCGACGTGATGGCCAAGGCGCTGCCCGGCTTCGAGGGCTTCAACGAGCTCGTGCGCCAGAAGTACGGCTTCCGCATCCCGCAGCCCGCGCGCGAGCGCGACTTCCGCACGCCCTCGGGCAAGGCGGAGTTCTCGCACGCCGACCTGCCGAACGTCATCCCCGAAGAAGCCGACGTGCTGGTGCTGCAGACCATGCGCTCGCACGACCAGTGGAACACCACGATCTACTCGGCCGACGACCGCTACCGGGGCGTGCGCAACATCCGCGAGCTCGTCTTCATGAACCGGCGCGACATGAAGGAGCGCGGCATCGCCGAGGGCGACCTGGTCGACATCGTCGCGACCTCTCGCGACGGGTCGGTCCGCAGCATCACGGCGTTCCGCGCGCTGGAGTACGACACCCCGCGCGGCAGCGCCGCCGGGTACTTCCCCGAGATGAACGTGCTGCTCGGCCCGGACGACTACAGCCGGCAGAGCGATCAGCCGCTGATGAAGGACATTCGCGTGCGCATCGCCAAGACGGCCTGAGTCCGCGGGCGCCCCGCCGGCGGGGCGCCCCTGCTCTCGAACACCCGCACGTTCCTCGGAGAATCGCGCGCTTCTCGGAGAAATCCCTCGCGATTCTCCGAGAACGGTGCGTTTCTCCGAGGAACGCGCGCGTCAAGCACCGGCCAGCGCGCTTCCCCCGCGACGCATGCTCAGCACCACAGCAGGCTCGTCCCCGCGGGACCTGCCCGCCGGCATCCGCCGTTTCTCGGAGAAGTGCACGATTCTCGGAAGAATCGGCGGCTTTTCTCCGAGATCGGCGCGTTTCTCCGAGGAACACGCGCGGATCGGGCCGGCCGGCGGCCCTCAGTCGCCGATCGCCGCGAGCGCCTGCGCCGTGGCGACGCGAACGGCCTCCGCCGGCTGTTGAAGAGCACGACGGATGCCGACCACCCCGGCGACCGAGACCGCACCCCGCGCCCGGGCGTCGTCGGCGACGACCCCGGCGACCACCACGGCCGTCACACCACCGGCCGCGGCGAGCGCGAGCACGTGGCCAGGGCCCTTGCCGGCGAGCGAGGTCGCGTCGAACGCCCCCTCGCCGGTGAGGACGAGATCCGCTCCGCGCAGCGCCTCGCCGAGTTCGGCCACCTCGGCGACATGGGCGGCCCCGTCGACCACCTCCGCGCCGGCGGCGAGCAACGCGCCCGAGAGACCCCCGGCCGCCCCGGTGCGCGGCACCTCGCGGACGTCGCGGCCGAAGCGCTCGGCCCACTCCACGGCATCCGTCTCGAGCCGCGCCGTCAGGCGCTCGACCATCGCCGCATCGGCCCCCTTCTGCGGTCCGAAGACGCGCGCCGCGTCGGTGAAGGCCGTGGTCGTATCGGTGAGCACCACGACCCGGCCCGGGCGGAAGGGGACGCGATCGCCCAGTGCGTCGAGCGCGCCGCGTCCGCCGTCGGTCATCGCCGAGCCGCCCATCCCTACGAGCACGCGGCTGGCGCCCGCGTCCAGGGCGAGGGCGATGAGCTCGCCGACACCGCGGCTGGTCGCGGCCCAGGGGTCGTTGGCATCCCGTCCCCCGGCGAGGACCAGACCGGATGCCGCCGCCGACTCGATCACGGCCGCATCGGCGTCGAGGCGCCAGGCGGCCTGGACGGGCCGGCCGAGCGGGCCGGTCACCGTGTCTCGGCGATTCGCCCCGCCGAGGGCTTCGAGCGTGCCGTCGCCGCCGTCGGCCATGGGGATGACGCGGATCTCCGCATCGGGCCAGCGGTCGCGGACGGCGAGGGCCATGGCATCCGCCGCCTTGCGGGCCGTGAGCGTGCCCTTGAACTTGTCGGGGGCGATGACGACGCGCATGAGCGTTCCTCCCCACCCGGTGCGCCGGATCCTCGGGCCAGCCTATGGTGGCGCCCCCCGCACACGGCCCGGGCGATGTCGGCG
>NZ_QAJB01000107.1:0-3125 GCF_003061325.1 Microbacterium sp. HMWF026 | reverse complement strand
GTCTCGCGCCGCCGCGGCGGGCTCGCCGCTCCGCGCCGCGCCCGCCCGCCGCGCCCGCCCGCCCGCCGTAGGCTGGAGACATGCACGGCGAGTACAAGGTCCCCGGCGGGAAGCTGGTCGTCGTCGACCTCGAAGAGCGCGAGGGCCGTATCCACGGCTTCCACCTCGCGGGCGACTTCTTCCTCGAGCCCGACGACGCCCTCGACGACATCGACGCGGCCGTCAACGGGCTGCCGGTGGAGTCCGACGTCCCCACGATCGCCGCGGCGATCCGCACCGCCCTGCCCGAGGGGGCGCAGCTGCTCGGCTTCACTCCGGAATCGGTCGCGACGGCGATCCGCCGCGCCCTGGTGGTCGCCCCCGGGTGGGCGGACTTGGAGTGGGAGGTCGTGCACGACGGCCCCGTGTCGCCCCGCATGAACCTCGCCCTCGACGAGGTGCTCACCACCCGGGTGGGCGCCGGGCTGCGCAAGCCCACGCTGCGGCTGTGGGAGTGGAACGAGAGCGCCGTCGTCATCGGTTCGTTCCAGTCCCTGCGCAACGAGGTCGACCCCGAGGGGGCCGCGAAGCACGGCTTCGACGTCGTACGCCGGATCTCGGGGGGCGGCGCGATGATGATGGCCGCCAACTCGATCGTCACGTACTCGCTCTACGTCCCCGCGTCGCTGGTCGCCGGGATGACGTTCGCCGACTCCTACGCCTTCCTCGACGACTGGGTGCTGCAGGCGCTGCGCTCGCTCGGCATCGACGCCGTCTACCAGCCGCTCAACGACATCGCCGGCCCCCACGGCAAGATCGGTGGGGCCGCGCAGAAGCGGCTCGCGAACGGCGGCGTGCTGCACCACGCGACCCTCAGCTATGACATGGACAGCCAGGTGCTCACCGAGGTGCTGCGCATCGGCCGCGAGAAGCTCAGCGACAAGGGCACCGTCTCGGCCGCCAAGCGCGTCGACCCGCTGCGCAGCCAGACCGGACTGCCGCGCGATCAGGTCATCGACCGCTTCATCCAGACGTTCACGACGCTCTACGGCGCGACCGAGGGGCACATCACCCCCGAGGAGTACGCCGAGGCCGAGGCCCTCGTCGCCTCGAAGTTCGCCACCGACGCGTGGCTGCAGCGGGTTCCGTGAGCGCGGCCGCCCCCGACGCCGTCCCCGCGCAGGGCGTCGTCGAGATCCACCACGCCGACAACCTGACGATCACCCCGGCGCTCGCCGACGGCTCGTTCTCTCTCGTGTACCTCGATCCGCCGTTCAACACGGGGCGCACGCGCTCCAAGGCGGTCGAGTCGGCGACGTGGACGCCCCCCGTGGAAGAAGAGGCGGATGCCGTCGCCCCCGAGCCCGTGGCATCCCCCGACGATCCGAACATGCTGACGTTCCCCGAGGACGAGCCGCCCCCGCCGCCGGTGGTGCAACGCGGCTTCCACGGACGCGAGTACGCGCGGCTGCGCGGCGACCTGCGCACCTACGACGATCGCTTCGACGACTACTGGGGCTTTCTCGAGCCGCGGCTGATCGAAGCGTGGCGGCTGCTCGCCGACGACGGCACGCTGTACCTGCACCTGGACTATCGCGAGGTGCACTACGCCAAGGTGATGTGCGACGCCCTGTTCGGGCGCGACCACTTCCTCAACGAGCTGATCTGGGCCTATGACTACGGCGCGAAGACCAAGCGCCGTTGGCCCACCAAGCACGAGACAATCCTCGTCTACGTCAAGAACCCGGCCGCGTACTTCTTCGATTCGGATGCCGTCGACCGCGAGCCCTACATGGCCCCCGGCCTGGTGACGGCCGAGAAGGCCGCGCGCGGCAAGATGCCCACCGACGTGTGGTGGCACACCATCGTGCCGACGACCGGGCGCGAGAAGACGGGCTACCCGACGCAGAAGCCCGAGGGCGTGCTGCGCCGCATGGTGCAGGCGTCCAGCCGCCCCGGCGATCGGGTGCTCGACATGTTCGCCGGCAGCGGCACGCTGGGTGCCGTCGCCGCCCCGCTCGGCCGGCACGCGGTGCTGATCGACGACAACGCCGACGCGGTCGCGGTGATGCACAAGCGCCTCGAGGCCTTCGAGGCCTGAGTCGAGGCGCACGGCCGCTCGCGCCGTCAGCCTCTCGAACGCACCAGGGCCGACACCAGGCCGCGAATGTCGTTCTCGCCGTTCGCATAGGGCAGGACGGGGTGTCCGTTCGTGGCCATGAGCACCCCCACGGGGCGTTCGGCGCCGACATCCAGAGCCCCCGCGAGCGCGCCGTTCAGATCGAGGGCGGCCGGGGTGCGTGGGCCGTCGTTCTCGCGCGCGGGGGCGTTCCAGTCGCGTCCGGCGCCCACGGGGTACACGATCCGCACGTCGAGCCACGGCGCGAGCGCGTCGTGGTGCTGGTCGAGCAGGTCGATCACGCGCAGGCAGCGGTCGCAGTGCGGTTGCGCGAAGACGAGCAGCTGACCGCGTCCCCGCGCGGCCTCGGTGGCGACGTCGATCACCAGACCGTCCTCGCGGATGAGGGCCGGGCGCGACGAGGCGATGTCGGGTGCGGGCATCCCGCCGCGGCGTCCCGCACGAGCCGTCGCGAACCCGGCCGACACGAGCGCCGCGCTCACCGCCGTCGCGATCAGGGCCGGCAGGGGGTGGGCGCCCGCGAGAACCACCGCCGACGGGTCGGACGACGCCGAGGCGATCGCACAGACGACCGCCAGCAGCAGGGCCGCCGCGCTCAGGACGGCGTTGCGGCGCACCAGCGCGGGAGACAGCGGCGTGCTGCTGAACCGGCCGAGGCACCCGCAGTCGTCGGTGGAGCCGTGGCCGACGGCACGGGCGGTGACCGCGGTGAACCCCGCCAGCAGCAGGAGGATCGCGACCGCGGCAGCCACGCGGGCCTGGCCGTCGGTGACGGCGAGGCCGAGCGCCAGCGCCACTTCGCAGAGTGAGACGGCCGTCACCGTGAGTCGCGGATGCCGCAGGGGCAGACGCAGCGCCGACAGGACGCGGGGAGCATCGTCGAGCGCGACGATCTTCGCGATTCCGCTGACCAGCAGCAGGGACGTCGCGGGGGCGATGAGGCAGAGGAGGAGAAGGCTCATGAGCGGCAGCCGTCGGGCACGGCACATCCAGCCTGGGGTGCGGG
>NZ_QAJB01000106.1:0-8055 GCF_003061325.1 Microbacterium sp. HMWF026 | reverse complement strand
TTGTAGAGGTCGCTGCCGACGCTCCAGGGTAGGACGCCGTGGGCGGGGTCGATCGCCTCGCGCAGGATGCGCGAGATCTTGCGCAGCGCGCGGGTGTCGGCGCCGCTGGAGAAGAGCCCGAGTCCCATCCAGGCGATGTCGTCGTAGAACGGCGTCGTCCAGCGGCCGAGGGTGCGCAGGGTCACCCCGCGTCGCAGGCGGCGGAGCAGTCGTCGACGGCGCGGGTCGGGGCGATTTCGTTCGGCGTCGGCGAGCACGTGCAGCAGGTGCGCGTGCCACCAGTAGTGCCACGTCCGCCGGGCCGGCCGGTCGCCCGTGGCGGCGTGCGCCCACGCGACGGGGCCGTAACGGTGGAGGTAGCGGTCCAGAACCGCTCGCTCCGCGGCGGCGGCGCGGCGCTGCGTCGAGGGGGAGGCATCCATGCCCCCATCGTGTCGCGCTCGCGCGGAACCGTGACAGCCCGCGCCGGGCAGGGTCGGGCTGTCATAGAATCGACGGCACGATGGACGACCCTCCCAGTTGTAGACCCAGGCCCCTCCGACCCTCTTCCGCCGCCACCGCGAGCGGGGGTGATGCCTGATGGATTACGTCATGCTGGGCGTGGGGCTGCTTCTCACCGTGGGCACCGGACTGTTCGTCGCGAGCGAGTTCGCCCTGGTCAACCTCGACCGCGCCGATCTCGAGGCGCGCCGCGCCGCGGGCGAGACGCGGTTGTCGCTGACGATCGACGCGCTGCGGATCACCTCGACCCACCTGTCGAGCGCGCAGCTGGGCATCACGCTCACGACGCTGCTGACGGGTTACACGATGGAACCCGCCATCTCGAACCTGCTCCGCCCCGTTTTCGAGGCGTGGGGGCTGCCCGAGGCGGTGACCGTCACGCTCGCCGCCATCATCGGCGTCGGCTTCGCGACCGTGCTGTCGATGATCCTCGGTGAGCTCGTTCCCAAGAACTTCGCCCTCGCCATCCCCCGGCAGACGGCCAAGCTCGTCATCCCCTTCCAGGTAGCCTTCACCGCGGTGTTCAAGCCCGCGATCCTCGTGCTCAACGGCAGCGCCAACGGCGTGCTGCGCGCCCTCGGCGTCGAGCCGAAGGAGGAGCTGTCGGGAGCGCGGTCGGCCGAGGAGCTGTCGAGCCTGGTCAAGCGGTCCGCGAGCGCCGGGATGCTCGAGAAGGACACGGCCTCCCTGCTGGATCGCAGCCTCACCTTCGCGCGACTGAGCGCCGCCGACGTCATGACCCCGCGACCGAGCGTGCACGCGCTCGCCGCAGGGGACCCCGCCGACGACGTCGTGCAGCTCGCCCGGCGCACCGGGCACAGCCGTTTCCCCGTCTACGGCGAGTCGATGGACGACATCGTCGGCGTCGTGCACCTCAAGGCCGCGATCGGCGTCCCGCGCGATCGCCGGGCCGAAGTACCCGTCGCGGCCCTCGCGACCGAGCCTCTGCGCGTGCCCGAGACCGTCCACCTCGACGCCCTTGTGTCGGAGCTGCGCTCGCGGGGGTACCAGATGGCCATCGTCGTCGACGAGTACGGCGGGACGGCGGGCGTGGTCACCCTCGAGGACCTGGTCGAAGAGATCGTCGGCGAGGTGCTCGACGAGCACGACCGCTCCCGTGCGGGCGTCGTGCGGTCGGCGGCATCCCTCACCTTCCCCGGAGACCTGCGCCCCGACGAGGTCCTCGACCGCGCCGGTGTGCGCGTGCCCGAGGGCGACGTCTACGACACGGTCGGCGGGTTCATCATGGCCGCGCTCGAGCGCATCCCCGTGGTGGGGGACACCGTCGACCTCGACGACGGCGTGCTCGCGGTCCAGCGCATGGACGGCCGTCGCGTCGACCGCGTGCAGTACACGCCCACGCCCCGCGAGCAGGACGTCGACGACCTCGTCCGTGCGGCGAAGGGTGGTGACCAGTGATGAGCGACTGGGCCGGAATCGCGTGGCTGGTGGTGCTGCTGATCGCCAACGCCTTCTTCGTCGGCGCGGAGTTCGCCGTCATCTCGGCGCGCCGTTCGCAGATCGAACCGCACGCGGACCGCGGGTCACGAGCGGCCAAGACGGCGCTCTACGCCATGGAGCACGCGACGATGATGCTGGCCACGTGCCAGCTGGGCATCACGATCTGCTCGCTGCTGATCCTGAACGTGTCGGAGCCGGCGATCCACCACCTGCTCGAGGGACCCCTGGGTCTGACGGGGCTGCCCGAGGCCGCGGTCGGCGTGATCGGCTTCGTCGTGGCGCTGCTGCTGGTGTCGTACCTGCACGTGGTGTTCGGTGAGATGGTGCCGAAGAACCTCGCGTTCTCGCTGCCGGACCGCGCGGTGCTCATGCTCGCCCCGCCGCTGGTCGCGGTCTCGAAGGCGTTCCACCCGATCATCGTCGCGCTGAACTGGACCGCCAACCACGTGCTGCGCCTGTTCCGGGTCGAGCCCAAGGACGAAGCCGCCTCGACCTACACCCTCGACGAGGTCGCGACGATCGTCTCCCAGTCGCGTCGCGAGGGCGTGCTCGACGATGCGTCGGGAACGGTGACGGCCGTGGTGGAGTTCACTGAGAAGAAGGCGGCCGACATCGCGGTGCCGATGGCCGCCCTGGTGACGCTGCCCGAGACGACGACCCCCGCCGAGATCGAGCGCGCGGTGGCCCAGCACGGCTACTCGCGCTACGTCATCGTGGATGCCGCGGGCGTCCCGACCGGGTACGTCCACCTCAAGGACGTGCTGCGCGCGGCCGAGGGGGCGGATGCCGACATGCTGCGGCCCATCCCGTCCAAGCGCGTGCACCACATGGTGTCCGTCCTCGAGACGACCGACCTCGAGGACGCCCTCGCGCTCATGCGCCGCTCGGGCCGCCACCTCGCGCAGGTGCGCGACGAGAACGGCGACGTGCGCGCCGTGCTGTTCCTCGAGGACGTCATCGAGGAACTCGTCGGCGAGGTGCAGGACGCCACCGAGCGTCGCCGCTTCGTCTGAGCACGCTTTCGACGACGGATGCCGCGACCCCGGGGTCGCGGCATCCGGTGTTCTCCGTCGCGGGTCGGCGGTGGGGCGCGGATGCGCCGGGGTGCGGGTCAGTACGCGCGCAGGTACTGCGCCGGAGCGGGCGAGTCGGCGCCGAGCGCCACGGCCGCACGCAGGGCGTAGTGCGGGTCGCGCAGCCACTCCCGGGCCGACATCACGGCATCCGCGCGCCCCTCGGCCACCACGGCCTCGGCCTGGGCGGGGTCGTCGATCATGCCGACGGCGCTGACTAGCAGCCCGGTCTCGCGCCGGACGGTCGCGGCGTAGCCGACCTGGTATCCGGGTCCGGGGACGATGTGCTGGTGCGGCACGAGACCCCCGCTCGAGACGTCGATGAGGTCGGCCCCGGCGTCCGCGACCAGGCGGGAGGCCGCGACGGTGTCGTCCACGTCCCACCCGCCGGGGGCGGCGTCGGTCGCCGAGAACCGGACGAACACCGCGGCGTCCGGCGCCGCAGCGCGCACGGCGGCGGTCACGCGCACCAGCAGGCGGACGCGGTTCTCGAACGATCCGCCGTACTCGTCGTCGCGGTGGTTGGTCAGCGGCGACAGGAACTGGTGCAGCAGGTACCCGTGGGCGGCGTGCAGCTCGAGCACCTCGAAGCCCACCGCGGCGGCGCGGCGCGCGGCATCCGCGAAGTCGTCGACGACCCGGTCGATCCCGGCGGCGTCGAGCGCGGTCGGCTCGGCGAAGTCGGCGTAGGCCAGGGCCGAGGGGGCGACGGTGGTCCACCCGCCGTCGGCGGGGGACACGGTGCCGCGCGCGCCCGTCAGCGGCGCCGACGTCGACGCCTTGCGTCCCGCGTGGCTCAGCTGCACGCCCGCGACGGCGCCGCGGGCGCGGATCGCCGCGACGATCGGCTCCCAGGCGCGGGCCTGCTCGTCGGTCCAGAGGCCCACGTCCTGCGGCGAGATGCGCCCCTCGGGCGAGACGGCGGTGGCCTCGGCCACCACGAGACCCGCGCCGCCGGCGGCGAACTGAGCGAGGTGGACGTGGTGCCAGTCGTTCGGCACGCCGTCGACCGCGCTGTACTGGCACATCGGCGAGACCCACAGGCGGTTGCGCGTCTCGATACCGCGGATCGACAGGGGAGTGAAGAGGGCGCTCATCGGTGTCCTTCTCGTTCTAGGGTGACGCCATGACGGCGACGGAATGGGACGGGGGCTCGGCCTCGCGCGTCCTGCGGAGGCCAACCGCGGACGACGACAAGTATTCCCGCGGGGTCGTGGGCCTGCGCACGGGCTCGGCACGGTATCCGGGCGCAGCGGTGCTCGGGGTCGAGGCGGCCTGGCGCACGGGCACCGGCATGGTGCGCTACCTCGGGCCCTCGCGCGCCCAGGACCTGGTCCTGCAGCGACGCCCCGAGACGGTGACCGCCGACGGACGGGTGCAGGCCTGGGTGCTCGGCTCGGGAACGGATGCCGCGGAGCGCGACGCCGGCGAGACCGCGGCCCTGCGCGGCATCCTGAACGGAGAGGTGCCGGTCGTCGTCGACGCCGGGGCGCTCGACCTGGTGTCCGGGGCGGAGGCGCCCGTGATCGTGACGCCGCACGCGCGAGAGCTCGACCGTCTGCGCTCCTCGCTCGGTCTCGAGCCGGGCGACCCCGCGGACCGGGAACGCATCGCGGTCGAGACCGCGGAGGCGTTCGGCGGCGTGGTGCTGTCGAAGGGGGCGCTGACGATCGTCGCGGCTCCCGGCGGATGGGTCGCGCACGTGTCGGCGGGGACGCCGTGGCTGGCGACGGCGGGCACGGGTGACGTGCTCGGCGGCGTCCTGGGGGCCGTGGTCGCCGGGGCCGTGGCCGACGGGCGCACCGACGCGGTGGAGCTCGCGGCCTGCGCGGCGACGGCGGCGTGGGTGCACGGGCGCGCCGCGCACGTCGCCTCGGCCCGGAACGGGGGCGGCGGCCCGATCACGGCGCTGGACGTGGCCGAGGCCGTTCCCGAGGTGATCGCCGAGGTGCTGCGGGACTCGATCGCGTAACGTTCTCGCCGTCGCGCCGGGAGGGCCGGGGAGGGCGTCCCGGGGCCGCGGGAGCACCCAATTAGGATGAGGCGGTGCTGAGGCGTGTCGTTCCCCTGTTGATCGCGTTCGTCGCCGTGCACGTCGTGGTGGGCTGGTTGGGCTACCAGCAGCCCAACGAACCCATGGGCGACGTGTACCTGGTGTACGAACCGTGGTCGCGCTGCGCCCTCTTCGGCGGCATCGACGTGAGCTCCTGCACGCGGAGCGTGGCGTGGGAGTGGCCCGGCATCACCGAGAAGTGGATCTACCCGCAGCTGGCGTTCCTGCCCATGACGTTCGCGTGGGCCTTCGCGTGGGCGGTGGGCTACACCCCGGCCTGGGCGATCACCGTCTCGCTGTTCAACCTCGTCGCCTTCGTCATCCTCGTCGGACGGGGCCGCTCCCGCGGCCGCGTCCTCGCGGCATGGTTCTGGCTCGCGGCCATCCTGCTGATCGGGCCCGTGGGGCTGTACCGCATCGACGGCATCACCGTCCCGTTCGCGATCCTCGGCGGCACCTGGATGCTGCGACGCCCGTTCGTGGCATCCGTCCTGTTGTCCGTCGCGGTGTGGATGAAGGTCTGGCCCGCCGCGATCCTGGCCGCGGGGCTCGTGGCGATCCGTCGTCGGCTCGCGCTGGTCTGGGGCGCGGTGGCGGTGTCGGTGCTGACGATCATCCCGGTCGTGTCGCTCGGAGGGGCGCCCTACGTCTTCGGCTTCGTCGGCGATCAGACCTCGCGCGGCATCCAGATGGAGGCGCCCGTCGGCGGCCTGTACATGTTCCTCGCGGCGTTCTACGTACCCGGGAGCGAGGTCTACTACGACGGCGACGTCCTGACCTTCCAGGTCACGGGGCCGGGGGCCGAGCCCCTCATCGCGGCGATGACGCCCATCATGCTGCTGACCATGGTCGGGGTGGCGATCGTGGGTGTGCACAAGCTCCGCCACGGTGCGACCTTCATCAGCCTCTTCCCGCCGCTCTCGCTCGCGCTGGTGACGGCGTTCATCGCGCTGAACAAGGTCGGTTCCCCGCAGTACTACGTGTGGCTGTTCGCGCCCGTCGTGGTCGGCCTCATGATCGACCGCCGCCGGTGGTACGCGTTCGCCGGGATGACGCTGGTCATCGCCGGGCTGACGCAGTGGATGTACCCCCTGCTGTACGACGGGCTGATGGCGACGCACCCCAACCCCTTCCCGGTGACGGTGCTCGAGGTGCGCAACGTGCTCGCGCTCGTGCTGCTGGTGTGGGCCGTCGTGCGCGTGGTGCGCGTCCCCACGGGTCGGGTGCGTCCCCCGGCGGGACTCCGCGAGATCGTCACCGGTCGACGCCCGGTACCGGCGCGGGCGACCGTCCGTCGTTGAGGCGCGGGCGCGGGCGACGGTGAGCCGATCGACGCGCGGGGTCGCGCGACCGTAGTCTCGGAGCATGCTCATCGCCTTCTCGGTCGCCCCCTCGGGGGTCGGATCCGCCGTCGCGGAGAACCCGGATGCCTCGGTCCACGATGCGGTCGCCGCCGCGGTCGCGGTCGTCCGCGCCTCGGGCCTGCCGCACCGCACCACCTCGATGTTCACCGAGCTCGAGGGGGAGTGGGACGAGGTGTTCGCCGTGGTCAAGGCCGCGACTGAGGCGGTCCTGCCCTTCGGCTCACGCGTGTCGCTCGTGCTGAAGGCCGACATCCGGCCCGGCCGCACGGGCGAGATCGACGGAAAGATCGAGCGGCTGGAGCAGGCGCTGGAGCGGCGCGAGGACTGACGCGGACGCGGCGCCGCACCGGGATGGGGAGCGGCGCACCGACGCTCGTCACGCGGTGGGTGGATCGGTCCAGATGTGCCGGGTGATGGCGGTGACGTCGGCGTCGATCCGCGCCATGTCGCCACGCAAGCGGCTCTCGACGCTCGAGATCTGCGCCGTGAGTCCGGCTTCGACACCGTCGATCTTGGCGTTGAGTCCGGCTTCGACACCGTCGATCTTGGCGTTGAGTCCGGCTTCCACACCGTCGATCTTGGCGTTGAGTCCGGCTTCGACGATGTCGATCTTGGCGTTCAGCACCGCCTCGACGGTGTCGATCCGCAAGCGGGTCGCCTGCGATTCGGCGGCGAGCTCGGCGCGCGTGGCGTCGATCTTCATGTCGAGCCGCTCGGTGTTCGCGGTGATCACCTTGGTCAACGTCGAGGTGATGAGGTTGGTCGTGAACGTCATGCCGCCGAGGATGGCGGCGGCGAACGTGCCGATCAGTACCCAGCTCTGCGGTTCCGTCATGTGCGGCATCCCTTCAGTGTGCGGTTCGGGCCTCGACGCTTCCAGATGCGGGTGCGGTCGGTGCGGGTACCGGTTGACATGGGGGACGATTCGCCCGAGATGCCGACGGGGGAGGAGGGGTGACGTCCTCCGAAACGAATCGACCCCGGCCGGTCCCGCCGACTAGCATCGATGGGTGACCTCTTCGACGACCTCGAGAGGTGCGGCGATGCGGGCGCTCCTTTCTCTCGCCATCGGTAGTTTCGGCATCGGCATGACCGAGTTCGTGGTGATGGGCCTGCTGCCCAACATCGCGCGCGAGCTCGTTCCGGGCACGTGGGCCGCGTCGCCCGACGACGCGATCGCCCAGGCGGGGTGGCTGATCTCGCTGTACGCGCTCGGCGTCGTCGTGGGCGCGCCGACGATCGCCGGATCGGTCGCCCGTTTCCCGCGTCACCGCGTGATGATCGTGCTGGCCGTCGCGCTGGCGTTCTTCACGCTGCTGACCGTCATCGCCCCCACCTTCGAGCTGGTCGCGGCATCCCGTTTCCTGGCGGGTCTGCCGCACGGCGCCTACTTCGGCATCGGCGCGCTGGTCGCCGCCGACGTCCTGGGTCCGGGCAACCGGGCGAAGGGCGTCGCCTTCGTCCTGACGGGCCTGACCATCGCCAACGTCGTGGGGGTGCCCCTGGGAACCCTGCTCGGCCAGCAGGTCGGCTGGCGAGCGGCGTTCGCCGTGGTGACGGCCATCTTCGCCCTCGCCGCGATCTGCATCGCCCTCTTCGTACC
>NZ_QAJB01000009.1:0-23766 GCF_003061325.1 Microbacterium sp. HMWF026 | reverse complement strand
CACCGCGACCCCGACCCCCGTCGTCACGGCGCCGCCGACGGTCGCTCCCCGCTGAGACCTGCGCGGCGACGTCCGTCGTTCACCTGTTCGCTTCTCTCGTTCACCACCCCGCCAGGCGGTGTGGACGCGGCGAGCCGGTGTCGTTCACGACCGACTCCTAGCCTCACTGATGCCGGTGACCCGAACCGGCCCCAAGGGGAAGCGAACGAATCGCGAAACCGCCCGCTCGACCGGCGCCCCGCGATCCTTCCTCCTCTCACGACGAGGGTGTCAGGCGCGGACGCGGTCGGCGTCGGCGCGCGATCGATGGAGGACGCATGACGCACGTCACCGAGGTGCTGCGCTCGAGTACGGCACCCGAGCCGCGCTCGCTCAAGAGCGCACCGGTCATCGCGGACCGGGTGTTCCGCGCGACGGCCTACTCCGCCGGGGGGATCACCGTCGCGGTCATGCTCGCCGTCGGCGTCTTCCTTTCGGCGCGCGCCGGCGATGCGCTCGCCGTGGCGGGACCGTCGTTTCTCACCACACAGGAGTGGTCGCCCGAGACGGGCAGCTTCGGCGTCGCCGCGGTGCTGTTCGGCACAGTCACGATCGCTTTCGTGGCCATGTGCATCTCGGTGCCGCTGGCGATGGGGACGGCGCTGCTGATCAGCGAGATCGTGTCGCCGAAGGCGCGCGGCCTGCTGATCACGATGGTCGACCTCATGGCGGCCGTCCCCAGCGTCGTGTTCGGCCTGTGGGGTGTGTTCTTCCTGCAGTCCGGGGTGATCCCGGTTGCGCAGTGGATCTCGATCTACTTCGGCTGGATCCCGATGTTCCAGGTGACCGATCCCACCGGCGCCCGGTTGACGGATGCCGGTGCATTCACCTCCTCGGCGTTCATCGCCGGGATCGTTGTGGCGCTCATGGTGGTCCCGACGCAAACCTCGGTGATGCGCGAGGCGTTCTCGCAAGCGCCGCTCGGTGAGCGCGAGGGGGCCCTTGCGCTCGGATCGACCCGGTGGGGCATGATCCGCGCGGTCGTGCTGCCCTTCGGCCGCGGCGGCATCATCGGCGGCACCATGCTCGGGCTCGGCCGGGCGCTGGGCGAGACCATCGCGGTGGTGATGATCATCTCCCCGATCTTCACCATCAACACGCAGCTGTTGAAGACGGGCACGAACTCCGTCTCGGCCCTCATCGCCCTGCGTTACGGCGAGGCGAGCCAGTTCGGCCTTTCCGCCCTGATGGCCGCGGGCCTGGTGCTGTTCATCATCACGCTCATCGTCAATTTCACCGCGTCGACGATCGTCGCGCGCAGCCGATCCGGAGCGGAGAGCAACTGATGGCAATCGTCACCCCTGAGGCTCCCTCGTCACTCGGCGACGAACCCGACGGTTTTACGTCCCGAACCACGATCCCGTTCCGCGACGGCCACGCGGGCGAGCGCCGCGACCTGCGCACGGTCCCGTTCGGCGATCGCTTCGACCTTCTCGGAAGCGCTGCCGCCGCGCTGGCCGTCTCGACGCTGATGTTCGGCTGGCTGACCCCGATGACGGGAATCGTCGGCTGGGTCGTGCTGTCGTTCATCGGCTTCCTCGGCATCTACGCGGTCCTGACGTCGATGCGCGCCGACCGCCTCGCGATCAGCGAACGCATCATGACGGCGCTGTTCTACTCCGCTGGGGTCCTGCTGCTGGGAGCCCTGACCTTCGTCGTCTTCTTCACCCTCGGTCGCGGGTCCTCGGCGCTGATGAACGTGAACTTCTTCACCGAGACGATGAAGCTCGCCGGCCCGCTCGACCCGCTCACGATGGGCGGCATCGCGCACGCCATCGTGGGCACCCTCATCCAGATCAGCATCGCCCTGGTCATCACCATCCCGCTCGGGGTGACCACGGCGGTCTTCCTCAACGAGATCGGCGGTCCGTTCGCCCGGTTCGTCCGGACGATCTCGGATGCCATGACCGCACTGCCCTCTATCGTCGCCGGCCTGTTCGTGTACGCCGCAGTGGTGACCCTCATCACCAATCAGCGCTCGGGGTTCGCGGCATCCCTGGCCATCAGCGTGATGATGCTGCCCATCATTATCCGTGCGTCTGACGTCGTGCTGCGCCTGGTGCCCAACAATCTGCGCGAGGCCTCCTACGCGCTGGGGACGAGTCGGTGGCGGACGGTCTGGAGCGTCGTGCTGCCCACGTCGCGGTCCGGCCTGGTAACCGCGGTGATCCTCGGGACGGCGCGTGGGATCGGCGAGACCTCGCCGGTGCTGCTGACCTCCGGCGTGACCGCGGAGATGAACCTGAACCCGTTCTCGGGGCCGATGATCTCGCTGCCGCTGCAGGTGTTCGATTTCGTCAAGTCGCCCGAGCCGAACATGATCGCCCGTGGCTTCGGTGCCGCGGCGACCCTCGTGCTGCTAGTGCTGACGTTGTTCATCGTGGCCCGCCTCATCGGCGGCCGCGGGCCCGGGCAGTTGTCCGACCGTCAGCGCCGCGCGGCGGCGGCCGCCTCCGCCCGCGACCTCGTCCGCATGAGCGGGAACGTCGGAGACTCCCGCGCCGCCCGCCGGGCGGTACCTCCGCCGGGGCGCCCGCCCCGCGACCTCTCGTGGCGCCTCGCACAGCGCGCCCTCACCGCACGTCAGAATCACCGATCCATCGAGGAGAACCCGTCGTGAACGTCCGTACCCGCCTGAGTCGCTTCGCCGCGGCACTCGCGGTCGTCTCCCTCGTGGCGCTGACGCCCACCCCCGCCCTGGCCGACGGCTACGTCCCGATCTCGGGCTCGGGGTCGACCTGGTCGCAGAACGCCCTCGACCAGTGGCGCAAGAACGTCGCGAGCAACTACGGCATGACCGTGAACTATTCGGGCACGGGCTCAAGCGCCGGGCGCACAGACTTCCGCAACAACACGGTCGATTTCGCGATCAGCGAGATCCCGTTCCAGAAGCAGCCCGAGGACGGATCCGCACCCGAGACGACCTTCGGCGACGGCACGTCGCTCGACGGCAGGTTCGCCTACATGCCGATCGTCGCCGGTGGCACCTCGCTGATGTACAACCTCAAGATCGGCGGCAAGCGCGTCACCAACCTGCGGTTGTCGGGCGAGGTGATCGCCAAGATCTTCAGCGGCCAGATCTCCAAGTGGAACGACCCGGCGATCCAGTCCGACAACCCTGCTCTCGCGATGCCCGACCGCTCCATCACACCGGTCTACCGCTCAGACGGTTCGGGCACCAGCGCCCAGTTCACGCTGTGGTTGTCGAAGCAGTTCGGCAACATCTGGACGCAGGGCATGCGCTCGCAGTTCCCGCAGGTCAACGCCTCGTTCAAGGGCCAGAACGGTTCGCTCGGGGTGGCGGGATACGTCAGCCAGGACTACGGCGAGGGCGCGATCACGTACGTCGAGTACTCCTACGCCATGAAGTCCGGGTTCCCGGTCGTGAAGGTGCTGAATAAGGCCGGCTACTTCGTCGAACCCACCTATCAGTCGGTCGCGGTCGCGCTGATGTCGGCGGCGATCAACCCGGATCTGACGCAGAACCTCGACGGCGTCTACAACAGCGGCGACCCCCGGGCCTACCCGATGTCCAGCTACTCGTACATGATCGTGCCGACGCAGACGAATAAGCTTTTCACCCCGGAGAAGGGCAAGACCCTCAGCCGCTTCGCGAACTACATGCTCTGCGAGGGACAGCAGCAGGCGTCGGCCCTGGGCTATTCGCCGCTACCGATGAACCTCGTCCAGGCCGGGTCCAAGGTCTTGGAGTCCATTCCCGGCACCGAGGGACCGGTCGACTTCAACCAGTGCAACAACCCGACCTTCAAGCCCGGCGACTCCCCAGCGAACAACCAGCTCGCCGCCTCGGCTCCGAACCCGCCCGCGTGCGACAAGCAGGGACCGACCCAGTGCGTCGAGGGGACCGGAGGTGCGCAGGAGGCGACGGCGGCCACCGGCTCGGGTGGCGTCTCCGGCGGCGCCAACAGCGCCGACGCCGCCGCCACGTCAGGAGGGGCGGGGGCTGCAGCCGGCGGTGCCGCCGCCGCGGGGGCCGCCGATGCGGCTGCCGCGAGCGGGGGAGGAGAGCCCGTCTACGACGCCAACGGCGAGCTGGTGTCCGGGGGAGGATCGGCAGCGAACGCCGCCGTCTCGTCGCCCTTCACGCTCGCCGACGACGGGTGGGGGACGCCGCAGTTCATCATGCTGGCCGCCGCCCTGCTCATGGTCGCGGCGATCCTGATCCCGCCCGCGGTGATCCGACGCTCCGGCGCGGGAACGAAACGTCGATGACGCGGCGCTCCGCCGCCGAGGCGCCGCTCGCAGCGTTCGTCGCTGCAGCACACCGCATCGGCACCTCGTTCGGTGGTCGTTCATCCGGCCGACAACTCCGCGCTTTTAGCTCATCGCGGGTGGGAGGCCACCCACAGACCCGAAGGACATCACCCGTGTCGAACTCCCGCGAGCCCCGCGACATCGACGCCGGCGCGACCCGCTCTCGCCCGCGTCGCGAGCGCGCCGCCGCCGCGCGTCGGCGCATGCGCGCAGCCGTGGCGCCGATCGTCGCCGGCGTCGTCGTCGGCGCATCGGTGTTCGCCCTCGCGGCCGGCGGTGTCGGGGCGGGAACGCCTTCCGCTGCCGCGGCCTCGTCTTCGGCGGTGACGATCAGCGCCAAGCAGCAGGATGCCGCGATCGCCACGGCTCCTATGCCCGATCTCTCGGTCACCGTCTCGCAGACCCGGGGACTCGTCGCCCAGGGCGTCCGGCTCTCGTGGACCGGCGGGAAGAAGTCGACGGCGCCCTCGGTCGGCGGCAACGGCGGCGAGAACTTCCTCCAGGTGTTCATGTGCTGGGGCGATGACCCCGGGGACGCCCAGCGCCCCGACCGCACGACCTGCCAGTACGGCGGAGCCGGCAGCGTCGGCGCCACGCGCGACGCCTACCGCAACTTCGGCTCGATCGACGAGGTCCCCGAGGCGGACGTCGAGTACACCGCCCCCGGCTCGTTCATCTACCCGCCCTACACCTCGATCCCCTTCATCGCGCGCGACGGCACCCGCGTTGACTCGATCAAGCGCGACCCGACGAGCGGTGCGAAGACGATCGACTCGGGCGTCGACGTCAACGCCAACCAGTTCTTCACCTCGTACACCACGAACGAGATCCCGTGGGTCGGCTCGGGCGACGACGGGAAGGGCTCGGTCACCTTCGAGGTGCAGACCGCGGTGCAGTCCAACGGTCTGGGCTGCGGCAATCCCGTGACGATTGCGGGCACGACCGTCGGTGCCTCCTGCTGGCTGGTCGTCCTGCCGCGCGGCACCTCGGACAACGGCTCCACGAACATCACGCAGTCGGGACTCTTCGCCGACTCCTGGCAGCACGCGCTGTCGGTGAAGCTCGACTTCGCTCCGGTCGGTACCGGGTGCGCGCTCGGCCAGACGGAGCGTCAGATCGCCGGGAGCGAGCTCGCCGCCCTCGCCGTCGCCTCCTGGCAGCCGGTCGTCTGCAATCAGAAGGGTGGCTCGGTCTACTCCCTCATCACCAGCGCCGAGTCCGACGCGCTGCAGTCCGCGGCCAAGAACCCGCAGGCGCCGCTCGCGCTGACCAGCTACGCGCTCACCACCGAGGGCAAGGACCCGCTGACGTACGCCCCCGTCGCCCTGAGCGGGGTGGCACTCTCGGTCGCGATCGACCGCCTGCCCAACCCCAATGACAAGACCGTTCCGCAGGAGTGGAAGGACCGGGCGCGGACGCCGTTCGATCACGTCAACCTGACCCCGCGGCTGCTCGCCAAGCTCCTCAGCTACTCCTACCGGTCGTCGATCCCCACCGGCGCGGACCAGGGCTACCTAAAAGGCACGAACGAGTACAACATCACGCGCGATCCCGACTTCCTCGCCGTCAACGATCCCGAGTGGAAGGCCCAGGATGTGCAGGGCGCGGCGATCGCGGACGTCATCGTCCCCCAGGGGCGATCGGATGCCGCCCGCGCGGTGTGGAAGTACATCTCCTCCGACCAGGACGCGATGGACTTCCTCGCGAGCAAGCCGGACCCGTGGGGGATGATCGTCAACCCCTGGTACTCCACGAACGCCGATGTCAACCCGACCAAGGTGCCGTTCTCGCTCGCCCGCGACGACTTTCCCAAGGCGGACCCGGTCGAGGTCGTCCCCGCGAACCAGGCGCCGATCAACCTCGTGACCTGGCGTCCCTACGCCAATGACCTGTCCGCGATCGCCTACCTCACTCTCCGCGGCGACGGCCAGGGCCCCGGGCAGTGGGACCCGAACTCTATCCCGCCGAAGTACGGTAAGAACCCGCGCATGCTGCCCGGCAGCCAGCGTCTACTCGGCCTGACCAGCGCGGCGGCAGCCGCACGGTTCCAGGTGGTGACGGTGTCGCTGCGCAACCCCGCGGGACAATTCGCCGCTCCGACGGGCACCGCGATGCGAGCCGCGGCCGACGTCA
This sequence comes from Microbacterium sp. HMWF026, assembly GCF_003061325.1. Lineage (NCBI taxonomy): Bacteria > Bacillati > Actinomycetota > Actinomycetes > Micrococcales > Microbacteriaceae > Microbacterium > Microbacterium sp. HMWF026. Next base: position 17,319 of record NZ_QAJB01000009.1, on the reverse strand, counting down.
TGACCCCCGCCGGTGCGGGCGACCGCGTGGTCGCCTTCGACCCGACGTCGTCGGTCGCGGTGAACGCCCGCGACGCGTATCCGCTGACGATGCCCGTCTACGCCGCCACGAACCCGACGGTCACCGACCCCGCCCTGCGCGCGGCATACGCGGACCTCGTGCGCTTCGCGGTGGGGACGGGGGCGCAGACCCCCGGTACGGCGGCGGGAGAGCTGCCGGACGGGTATGTCGCCCTGCCCGCGGCGTGGATCGACCAGGCGCGCGAGTCGGCCGACGTCATGCAGAACGGTCCGCGGCCGACCTCGTCGTCGTCCTCTTCGTCATCGTCCGCCGGCGCCTACATCCCCGCGCAGCAGACCTCCGTCACCGCGGGGGCGTCCTCCTCGGCCGCGGCGTCCGGATCGGTCGCGGCCCCGGCGGGGTCGACCTCGTCCGACGCCGCCACGACCGCCGCCACGGGCGCGTCCAGCGGCGCCCTCGCCGGGGGTAAGACCCCCGACGATCCCGACAGCGGTGCCATCGGCGCCGCCCTGCCCATCAGCGTCCTCGCCGGTCTGGCCAGTGCCGCGGGTGTGCCCCTGATCACCCGTCTCAGAAGACGGGTCCTGTGAAGTCCGCACCAGCCGGCTTCTCTGCATCACCCTCCCTCTCCACCCGAAAAAGACAGGAAGAAATGAAGCTCAAGCGAATCGTCGCATTCGGCGCAGCTGTCGGTGTCGTCCTCGCCGGCGCCGGCATGGCGTCCGCGGCGAATGCCGACCCGATCACCGACGGGTACTCGATCGTCGGCTCCGACACCCTCCAGGACGCCGTCGGCGCCCTCGCCAACGGCACCACCATCACCGGTTCGTCGGTGAAGGTGTCGGGTAACGGCAAGGCGCTGGCATCCTGGGACGCCTTCACCCTCGGCGTCGCCGGTGGCGTCGGCAGCATCCAGACGAAGGCCTTCGGCCCCGTCTTCGACCGTCCGAACGGTTCGGGCGCCGGTCGCAACGCCCTCATCGCCTCCGTGGGCGGTGTGAGCGGCTCCGCTTTCACGTACAACACCGTCAACGTCAAGGACCAGGTCGACTTCGCCCGCAGCTCGTCGGTGGGCAACACCGCCGGTACGCTCCTGACGTACGTGCCCTTCGGTCAGGACGCCATCGGTTACGCCTTCAAGCTCGGCAAGGCCGCCAACGGCGCCGACGCGGCCGCGGCGACCAACGCGATCAACGACCTCAACAAGGACCAGCTGAGCAGCATCTACTCGGCCACCTCGGGCTCGGCGGCCAGCGCCGTGCTCGCGGGCACCGGCTTCACGCTCAAGCCCCTCGGCCTCCAGTCGAGCTCCGGCACGTGGACCACCTTCCTGGGCAAGATCGGCCTCAGCACCACCACGCTCGGTGCCGCCGTCGACACGCGCAGCAACTCCATCCCCGAGAACGACGGTCGCGTCCTCACCCCCGGTGACAACGAGATCCAGATCATCCCGCTCTCGGTCGCCAACTACATCGGTCAGTCCAACGGGGCGGCCCGAATCAACACGTTCTCGGGTGTGTCGGTCGGCGCCATCGGCGGTGTTGCCGCCTACACCGGCACCGCGCCGAGCCTCGTCCCCAACACCAGCTACTACAACAGCGCCGACTGGGGCCGCACCGTCTACATCGTGGTCCCCACCGCGAAGATCACCAGCGACAACGCCGCCTTCGACCCGGGCGTGGCCGCTCTCGTGAACTCCTCCTCCACCACGAGCCTCACCTACTGGGGTGGCTCGGGCGCGCCCACCACGTCGAAGGCCGTCAAGGCCAAGTTCGGTTTCAGCGCTCCCACCGGCACCGTCGTCACCCGCAACAACTGACCCCGATCCTCAAGAAAGAGACAACGACCCCATGAAGATCTCGCTCGCGAAGCGCGGCATCCTCGGCCTTGGTGCCGTCGTGACCGCCGCCGCGCTGTCGATCGTTCCTGCCGCTGCAGCGTCGGCCGCGATCGTCCCGACGGTGGGCTCGGCCAAGCCGGTCTACCTGATCTCCGACGAGGACGGCACGCAGATCCCGGCCGGCAAGACCCTCAACTGGAACGACTCCGTGCTGCTGTCGCCCGACCCCAGCGACGAGGACTACAACAGCGCCTTCCCCGTCCCGGCGAACACCGGCAGCGTCCGCACGTTCATCTCGCCGCGCGGCCAGGAGGCCAATGTCAACGCGTGGAATGCCTACGGTCCTCTGGGCCTCACGCCGGGCGGCATCCAGCTGCCCAACGGCAAGCCCAGCGGCAACACCAGCGCCGGTCTCGGCACGCCCTCGGGTAGCTCCGCGGTGGCCCAGGCGGGTGGCGACTATTCGCTCGGCATCGCGTTCTTCAACGGCAACCAGGTGCTCGAGACGGACTTCGTCTTCATCACCGTCGCCGCCAACCCCAAGCCCGAGCTGGCGACGTGGACCTTCGCGACGCCCGCCGCGGCGGCCGTTGCTCCCTCGATCACCACGACGTCCCTGAACGCGGCCACGGTGGGAACGGCGTTCTCGCAGACGCTGGCCGCCAGCGGCACCGCGCCGATGACGTGGTCGGTGAAGACCGGTACGGCCCTGCCGGCGGGTCTGTCCCTCGACGCCTCCTCGGGTGTCGTCTCGGGCACGCCCACCGCGGCGGGCGCCTACTCCGTGACCGTCGTCGCCACCAACAGCGCCGGTGCGAACGAGAAGGCCTTCTCGGGAACGGTCTCCGCGCCCGCCCCGACTGCTCCGGTCAAGCCGACCGGCACCGCCGCCAACAAGGTCGACATCGCCGACCCCGCCAAGGGCGCCAAGACGGTCTCGGTTCCCGCCGGTGCCGCCAACGCCGGCAAGACGCTCACCGCGTGGGCGTGGTCCGACCCGACCACCCTCGGTCAGGTCACCACCGACGCCTCCGGCACCGCGACGGTCGACATCTCGTCGCTGCCCGCCGGCGAGCACACCCTGGCGCTGACGGCCCCCGGTGATGCCACCTTCACCGTCCTCGCGTGGGACACCTTCACCAAGGTGTCCGCCTCGGGCGACACCACCAGCGACACGGTCGACCTGACCGCTGCCGTGACCGCGAGCGACCTGTGGTCGCTCAACGCCGAGGCCACCAAGGTCGACTTCGGCAGCGTCGCGCGCAACGCCAGCGTCACCAAGGCGCTTGGCAAGATCACCGTCGTCGACGACCGCAACGTGCTCAAGGGCTGGAACCTCGACGCCGCGTGGAGCTCGTTCAAGAACTCCGCCAACGACGAGATCCCCGCCTCCGCGCTGACGCTCACCCCGAAGGCCTTCTCCGGCTACACCCCCATCTCGGGTGTCGCGGTCGGTACCGGCACGAAGATCGCGTCCAGCTCGGCCGTCTCGACGCTCACCACCGGTGCGCTCTTCGACGCCGATCTCACCTTCACGGCGCCCAAGGACGCCCAGACGGGTGACTACACCTCGACGCTGACCGTGACGCTCACCTCCAAGTGAGCTGACGAGCAGATCGACCCGCGGTAAGCCGTGCGGGGAGGCCGATTCCGGCCTTCCCGCACGGTGCGTGCCGCCGCGAGCCCACGTCGTCGATCGGCTCGCCTTCCATCAGCCCTCGTTCACCATCGCGACATGCCTGCGTCGCACTCACCTGCGGAGATATACCGTGCTCTCCTCGATCTCGCGGCGCCGGTTCCCGGCTCTGGGCGCCGCTCTCATCGCCGTCCTGGCGACCCTCGCTCTTCTGTCGCCATCGGCGCCGGCAACGGCCGCCGAGGGCGACGCCGCCACCGTCGGCGTCGCCACGCGCCCCGCGGGAGAGGACGGCCGTCCCGACGGCCGCTCCCGCTTCACCTACACCGCCGACCCCGGCCAGAGCGTGACCGACCGCGTGCTGGTGGGCAACACCGGCACCGCGCGTCAGGACTTCACCGTCTACGCCACCGACGCCTTCAACGCCGCAGACGGCAGCTTTTCGCTGCTGGCGACGGCTGACACCCCCACCTCGGTCGGCGCCTGGTTGCGCTTCGAGGACGGCAGCGAGCGGGCGACGTTCTCGCTCGAGCCGAACGAGGTGCGCCTGCTCACCTTCACCATCGCCTTCCCGGCCGAGGCGACGCCCGGCGACCACGTCGGCGGGCTCGTGGCATCGGTCGTCGAGCAGGGCCAGCAGGTCACCGTCGATCGCCGCGTCGCCACCACGATCTCCGCGCGCGTGTCCGGCGAGCTGCAGCCGCAGCTGAGCATCAGCAGCTACGACGCCTCCTACGAGGGCGACTGGTGGAACCCGTTCGCCGGGGACGTGCGCCTGCGCTATACGGTGACCAACCCCGGCAACGTCGCTCTCGCCGCGAACCTCACCTCCGGCGTGGGGACGTGGTTCGGCATCCCCGCGACGGGGCTCCAGGGCGGCAGCATCCCGATGCTGCTTCCCGGGAGCACCGCGACCTACGAGTTCACGCTCGGCGGGGTCGGTCAGTGGCTGTTTCTGAACCCTCACACGGTCCTGAGCCCGTTCGTGGACTCGCCCGATGCCTCCCAGCAGCTCTCGGTGACCCCCGTGAATCGGGATGCCATCACCTTCGCCGTCCCGTGGATGTTGCTGATCCTGCTCGCCCTCGCCGCGGGAGCGTTCCTTCTGCTGCGGTGGCGTCGCCGCCGCGACGAGGCGCGCGCCGAGCAGTGGATCGACTACATGGAGCGCGCGACCGCGGCCGAAGCGAAGGAACTCGCTGACGCGGCCGGGGCGAGCGCCCCGTGACGCGGGCGCGCGGGTCGCTGCGCCCCGTCCTCGCTCTCGCCCTGGTCGTCGTCGGCGCCCTCGGTGCGGCCGCTCCCGCCCTGGCGGCCAGCGGCGCCGAGTCGGGAACGCCCCTGACGGTGAGCATCACCGACGGCTCGACCCCCGCGCCGTCGTCGTCCACGTCGACCGGTTCCTCTGTCGGCGGGTCGTCGACCGGCGGCTCGTCTTCCGGCGGCTCGGGGGTCTCCAACGGCTCCCGAGGGTCGAGCGGGACCACCGGTGGGGTCGGGACCGGCGACGCCGGTGCCGGCACGGCGGGCGAGACCACGCCCACCGGAGAGGTGAACGTCGGCGGCGGGATCTTCGTCGGGGGGCTCAACGGCTCTGGAGCGCCGTCCGTGAACCCGGTCGACGGCACCGTCGACCTTTGGTTCACGGTGCGCAACGCCTCCTCCACCGCGATCGACGCGACGGCGCAGTTCTGGATGGACGCCCCGGTGTTCGCCTCGCGTCTGGACGGCACCGGTGATGTGGCGATCACCGGGCTGCAGCCCGGCGAGTCCCGCGTGGTGTCGGCGACCCTGCACGGCGCCGGTCAGTGGACGCTCGTGTCGACCCACGTCTCGTTCACGCCGCCCGAGACCGTCTCCGGCGAGGGCGCGACCTCCGTCACCCGCGACGCCCTCGTGCTGGTGTTCCCGTGGTTGCTCGTCCTGGTGGCCGTCGTGCTCGCGTTGGGCGTCCTGGTCGTGCGGGTCGTGCGTTCGGCTCTCCCGCCCGCTCCTGTGGCGGCGATGCCATGACGCTCTTCGATCAGCGCGCAGCCCGTCCTCAGCTCCCGCCGCCCCCGCCCCGACGCCCACCGCGGCGTCGGCCCGTCTACGCTCCGCTGTCCGCGGGGCAGGTCTTCCTGCGGGGAGTCCTGGTCTCGGTGTCGGTGCTCGTGCTGGTGTTCCTCATCAACTTGCTCGTCGTCAGCCACATCAGCCACTTCGCGGCTCAGCAGCAGTTGCGCGACACCTACCGGGCCCAGCTCGCCGCGGGCACAGCGCCCGTGAGCGAGGGCGACTTCGAGGACCACCTGCTCAATGACGGCGCCCCCGTGGCGGTGCTGTCGATCCCGCAGCTGGGCATCGACGAAGTCGTGTCCGAGGGGACGACCTCGGGTGTGCTCATGCGCGGGCCCGGTCATCGTCGCGACACCGTGCTGCCCGGCCAGGCCGGCGTGAGCGTCGTAATGGGACGCACGGCGGCCTTCGGCGGTCCCTTCGGGCGCCTGCAGACCCTCCAGCCCGGCGAGACCTTCATGGTGCGCACCGGGCAGGGTGAGCAGGAGTTCGAGGTGCTCGGCGTGCGCTATGCCGGGGATCCCACCCCGCCGGCGCCGGTGAAGGGCGAGAGCCGACTCATCCTCATGTCGGCGCGCGGCGCCCCCTACCTGCCCTCGGGTGTCGCCTACCTGGATGCCCGTGCGACGGGCGAAGCGAAACCGACCGGCGCGCGTCAGACCACCACGATGACCCTTCCACCCCAGGCGAAGGCGCTCTCGACCGACATGACCACGCTGTGGGCCCTCGTGTTCGCCCTGCAGTTCCTCGTGGTCGCAGAATTCGTCGCCGTCTGGGCCTACCGACGCGTCGGCTGGCAGAAGACCTGGGTCGTGTTCGCCCCGGTACTGCTCCTGGGCAGCGTCTTCGTCTCCGACCAAGTGATCCGCCTCCTCCCCAACCTCCTGTGACCGGAGCCCGCATGTCCTCCACCCGAAACCCCGAATTCGACGACCGTGATCGTCCCGACGCCCTCTTCTCCGACGTCCTGCCCGCCGACGTCACCCAGGGGTCCGTCGATCCGTTCGTCACCGACGTCATGAGTCCGGCGCCCGACCTGACCGACCCTTACATGACCGACGTCGTCACCACCGATGAACTCGAGGCGCTGACACAGATCACCGTCGAGGCCGTGCCCGCGACGATCGCCGCCCCCGCGGGGTCCGTCGCCGAGGTCGCGCGGCGCTCGCGTCGAACGACGCGCCTGTTCAGCCGGCGCGAGAGCTCGGCGCCCGATGCGGTGACCGACGTGCTTCCGGCCCCGACCGTGTCGCTGCCCGCGTTCACCGCTCCCGTCGTCACCACGGCGCCCGAGGCGCTCGTCTCCGATGCCCCGGCGCCGGCCGCCGACGCGCTCGCCACGGCCGAGCGGCTCGCGGAGGCCGACGCGCCGAAGCCGCCACGCGAGCTCTCCGAGCTCGACGCGCGCTCGATCTCGGCGTGGTTCGGCGACCACCAGGTGCTCCTCGACGTCTCTCTCACGATGCCGGCCGGTCAGGTCACCGCGCTCATCGGTCCCTCGGGCTGCGGCAAGTCGACGTTTCTGCGCATCCTGAACCGGATGCACGAGCTGGTGCCCTCGGCATCCCTCGCCGGCGAGGTGCGACTGGACGGCGACGACATCTACGACCCCGGACACCGACTGATCGAGGCCCGCAAGCACATCGGCATGGTGTTCCAGAAGCCCAACCCGTTCCCGGCGATGTCGATCTACGACAACGTCATCGCCGGTCTGAAGCTCACCGGCCTGCGCGCCTCGCGCGACGAGAAGGACCACCTCGTCGAAACGTCCCTCGCCTCGGCGGGTCTGTGGAAAGAGGTAAAGGACCGCCTGCGGGCCCCCGGCGGCGGCCTGTCAGGCGGCCAGCAGCAGCGCCTGTGCATCGCGCGCTCTCTTGCGATCAAGCCGAAGGTGCTGCTCATGGACGAGCCGTGCTCGGCCCTGGATCCCACCTCGACCCGCGTAATCGAGGAGACGATGGGCCAGCTGCAGAAGGAGTTGACGATCGTCATCGTCACCCACAACATGCAGCAGGCGCAGCGTGTGTCGCAGCAGTGCGCGTTCTTCCTCGCATCCCAGGGGCAGCCGGGCCACATCGTCGAACACGGCGACACCGAGGCGATGTTCGACTCTCCGATCGACCCGCGCACGTTCGACTACGTCAACGGCCGCTTCGGATGATCCCCGCGGCGCGGGGTGCTCTCGTGGCGGTCGCGGCGATGGTGGCGACTTTGCTGGTCCCGGCTCCGGCGTCGGCTCACGCCGATGACGGGGTACCGATCTCCGGAGCAGGCTCGACGTGGTCGCAGAACGCCCTCGACCGGTGGCGTCGCGACGTCGCCCTGGACCTCGGGATGACGGTCAACTATTCCGGCACGGGATCCGCCGCCGGGCGGAGGGACTTCATCTTCCAAACCGTCGACTTCGCCGTGAGCGAGGTGCCGTTCCAGGCTCAACCTGAGGACGGTGGGCCGCCGCAGATTCCGACGACTTCGTACGCGTACGTCCCCCTCGTGGCCGGCGGCACCGCGCTGATGTACAACCTCAAGATCGGCGGCGTGCGTGTCACCGACCTCCGGCTTTCGGGTCCCGTCATAGCGAGGATCTTCAGCGGGCAGATCACCACGTGGAACGACCCCGCCATTCAGGCAGACAACCCGGCCGTGGTGATGCCGGACCGACCGATCATCCCGGTCGTGCGCGCGGACGGATCCGGCTCGAGCGCGCAGTTCACCGGATGGATGGCGGATCGCTACCCGAACATCTGGACGTACGGCGCCCGGTCCCAGTTCCCTCTCATCAACGGGTCCTTCACGGGTCAGAACGGCTCGCTGGGTGTCGCCGGCTACGTCAGTCAGAATTATGGTGAGGGCGCCATCACCTATGTGGAGACGTCCTATGCAACGAGGGCGGGGTTCCCCGTCGCCAAGGTGCTGAACGACGCCGGATACTACGTCGCCCCCGCCTCGTCGGCGGTCAGCGTCGCCCTGTCGAGTGCGAAGGGCGGGGCAGACGGGATCCTCGACCTGCGGGGCGTCCATCGCAGCACAGACCCGCGCTCATACCCCATCTCATCCGTGTCGTACATGATCGTGCCGACCGAGACGACGAAGATCTTCACCGCGGACAAGGGGCGCACGCTCTCCCGTTTCCTCGAGTACGCGCTCTGCGAAGGCCAGCAGACGCTGTCCGGTTCGGGGTACGCACCGCTGCCGCTCCCGGTCGCGCAAACGGCCCCGCAGCTGATCAGCCGAATCCCCGGTGCGACCAAGATGGTCGACCTCGACGGATGCCGCACCCCCATGTTCGCGGCGGGGGACACCGCGACCGACAACCTCCTGCTGCGCACCGCTCCCATGCCCCCGGAAACCGACCGGTACGCCGGGCCTGCTACCCGCCCGGACGAGGTCGAGGGGGTGGACGTGTCCGCCACGGTCACGGCATCCGATCTGTTCCAGCTCACCGCTCCCGCGTCCTCGGCGGTCGACTTCGGCGACGTGGGTCGGGGGAGCGCCGAGGTCGCGCGATCGCTCGGGCGCTTCAGCGTCGTCGATGACCGGAATCGGCTCGGCGGGTGGAACCTGCAGCTCTCGGTGAGCGATTTCGTCGGCACGGACGACCCCGACCGGAGGTTCTCGTCGAGCTTCCTCGGCATCGCCCCGCGGGAGATGGCGCACCAGGACGGCGTGACGATCGCCGAGGCGCAGGAAGTCGGGCAGGCGATCTATCCGATGAACCTCGCAACCGGCGAACGCGGCACCTCGACGACCCTGGCGGGCGCAACATTCGACGCGGATCTGCGTCTTCGGGTCCCCGGGGATGCCAGCGCGGGCGCCTACCGTTCCATGCTCACTCTGACACTGATCGGGCGATGACCCGTGACCACCATCGATGAATCGGATGAGGCACGCATGATCACCCCGGACCACCAGACCGATGTCTTGCGTGATCTCGAGCCGTCTGTGGACGTCGAGCCCCCGCCCGTGCGGTGGGGGGCGATCGTCGCCGTCGTCGCCGCCGCGGCCGTCGCCCTGGTCGGCACGGTCGTCGCGGTCGCCGAGACGGTCTTCCGTGCCGAGGCGGAGCGGACGATCGCCGCCGAGTTCCGGACCGGCTTGGCCCTGCCCGAGGGCGAGCGCGTGGGGGTCGACATCGCGGGGTCGGCGTTGTTGCAGGAGATCACCGGTCGCTTCGACCGGGTCGCGGTCACCGTGTACAGCTTCCCGACGGGGCGGGCCAACGTCGACATGGAGGTTGCGGTGGAGGGGTTCCACCGCGTCGGTCGCGACTGGGAACCCGATCGGCTCTCGGGTGCCCTCACCCTGTCCGGGGCACAGGCCAGCGCCCTATTCCTGCCCACCGAGGGGCAGGGGGCGCTGCGCGTGGGCTTCTCGGGCAGTGACATGATCGTCGCCGCGCCCGCGTGGAGTGGGCTGACTCCGCAGGGCGTGAGCGTCGCGATCACCCCGCGGGTGCAGGACGGTCGGCTGACGACGAACTTCTCCTCGGTCACGGTGGGCGACGACGTCCTCTCGGCCGCGGATTTCTTCGCGCAGACGGGAGCCGACCCCGCTCTCATGCAGCCGCCGTCGGTGTGTCTGGCCGAGATGTTTCCCCGATTCCTGCGCACGCTCGACGTGTCTATCAGAGACCAGCGACTGCGCGTAGAGTTCGACCTCGACGTGCCCGCGTTCCGAACGAACGCGGGGCAGGAGCTCGGTTCCTGCACCTGACTCTCGGGATGCCGCGACCCGGGCGCCCCGCGCCCCGCGAGGCCGCGGCATCCCTCGTCCGATGCCGCGTCAGCCCCGCGCCCGCGCCCGCACGCGCGTGACGCTCGACAGCGTCGCGCGCACCGGCTGGCCGAGGTAGATGCCGAGCGACGCCCCCACGGCGAGGGCGATGCCGATGGTCGCCGCGCCCGCGAGCGTCGTCACGCCCGTCATGAGCACCGCGGGGTCCTCGCCCGACTCCACGATCCCGAGGAGTCCGCGGAACACGGCGGCACCGGGGACGAGGGGAAGGATCGCCGCGGTGGTGATGGCCACCGACGGCACGTGCAGGCGGTACGCCACGACGATGCCGGCGAAGCTGCCGACGAACGCGCCCACGCCGCTCGCGGCGGCGACCTCGAACCCCACGCCGGTCGCCGCGAGGTATCCGGCCCACGCGACCAGGCTGAGCGCCGCGCTCACCATGACGATGCGCGCGCCGGCGCCGTTGAACACGGCCACCGCGATCGCGATGACCGCGGCCCCCACGAACTGCACGGCGACGGGGCCGAGGGGCAGGGCGTTCGTCGGCGGCGACATGCCCAGGCCCATCACGCGCACCGTCTCGAGACCGGCGAGGATTCCGAGCACCACGCCCAGCGTCTGCGTCGTGAGTTCGAGGATGCGCCCGGTCGCCGTCAGCGCGAAGCCGTCGATGGCGTCCTGGGCGGCTCCGACGACGGTGAGTCCCGCGAGCATCAGGACGATCCCGGATGCCACGATCACCGACGGCCGGATGGCGGCGGCCGCGTCGAGGCCGGTGTAGCGCAGCAGAGGCGACAGCGCCGCGAAGACGGTGAGCACGAACCCGCCGGCGATCTGCGCGAAGAAGTACGGCACCCGCGCCCGCGCCATGACGTGCTGCGTCGTCGCCGCGAGTGCCGCCGCGAGGAACGACAGCACGAGGGCGAGCCAGTTCGCGCCGAACATGATCGCGACGCCGACGGCGAGCGAGGCCTGCGAGACGACGACGATCGCGGGGCGGTAGCGGAAGGGCAGGCGGCGGATGGCGCGGCAGCGGGCGATCGCGTCGTCGAGCCCCAGCCCGTCGGCGATCTCGGTGACGAGCGCCTGCAGGCGCTGCAGCTTCGCGTGGTCGGGGACCGAACCGCGCACGACCCGCAGCAGGGTCGTGGGGTGGCTGGCGCCGGGGCGACTGTGGGCGATCGTGATGGAGTTGTAGGTGACGTCCACGTGCACGGGATCGAGTCCGTAGACCCCGCACACCCGCACGATCGTCAGGGTCACCTCGTTCGCGGGGGCGCCGACGACGAGCATCGTCTCGCCGATGCGGATCGCCAGGTCGAGGATGCGCGTCGCGAGAGCCTCGTCGATGACGGGCAGCAGGGTCGTGTCCGGCGAGGACGCGGCATCGTCGGTGTGCACCAGACGGCGCAGCGACGACAGCCAGTGGCCGGGCGTGAGCGGCATCCGATCACTCCTGGGGGACGGGGGGTGGAACGCCTCGATCCTATCGGCGGGGGCCTGCGCGTCCGCCGGGTGCGCACGCATGGCGGAGCCGTGATGCGGACGCCTCTAGGATGATCCCCGGGCGCGGCACGAGCGCCGGCGTCGTGACACCCGACGCACGACCCCTCCGGGAGTTCTCCACATGGCTCTGATCGTCCAGAAGTACGGCGGCTCGTCCGTCGCCGACGCCGAGAGCATCAAGCGGGTCGCCAAACGCATCGTCGACACGCGTCGCGCCGGCCACGAGGTCGTCGTCGCGGTGAGCGCGATGGGCGACACCACCGACGAACTGCTCGACCTCGCCGGTCAGGTGGCGCCGATCCCCGCCCCGCGCGAGCTCGACATGCTGCTGTCCAGCGGTGAGCGCATCTCGATGGCGCTGCTGGCCATGGCGATTCACTCGATGGGCTTCGAGGCGCGTTCCTTCACCGGCAGCCAGGCGGGCATGATCACGGATGCCACGCACGGCGCGGCGCGCATCGTCGACGTGACGCCCGTGCGCCTGCGCGAGGCCCTCGACGAGGGCGCGATCGTCATCGTCGCCGGCTTCCAGGGCTTCAACCGCGACACCCGCGACATCACCACGCTCGGCCGCGGCGGCTCCGACACCACCGCCGTCGCGCTCGCCGCGGCGTTGAACGCCGACGTGTGCGAGATCTACAGCGACGTCGACGGCATCTTCACCGCCGACCCGCGCGTGGTCCCGCTCGCGCGCAAGCTCGATCGCGTCGGCAGCGAAGAGATGCTCGAGCTCGCCGCGAACGGCGCGAAGGTGCTCTACATCCGCGCGGTCGAGTACGCGCGGCGTCACGGCGTGCTCATCCACGCCCGTTCCACGTTCAGCTCGGGCGAGGGCACCTGGGTGCTCGACGCCTCGAAGAAGTCCCCGCTCGTCCCCGAGGGAGCCACCATGGAAGAGCCCATCGTCGCCGGCGTCGCCACCGACCTCAGCCAGGCGAAGATCACCGTCATCGGCGTTCCCGACGTGCCCGGCAAGGCGGCCGACATCTTCAAGATCGTCGCGAAGTCCGGCGCCAACGTCGACATGATCGTGCAGAACGTCTCGGCCGCCGCGACCGGTCGCACCGACATCTCGTTCACGCTGCCCAAGACCGATGCCACCGCGGCGCTCAAGGCGCTGTCGGGCGAGCAGGCCGAGGTGGGCTTCCAGAGCCTCGTCCACGACGACCAGATCGGCAAGCTGTCGGTCGTCGGCGCGGGCATGCGCACGCACTCGGGCGTCTCGGCGACGCTGTTCGAGGCGCTGAGCCTGGCGGGCGTCAACATCGAGATGATCTCGACCTCCGAGATCCGCATCTCGGTCGTCGTCCGCGGTGTCGACCTGGCCGAGGCGGCACGCCTCGTGCACACCGCCTACGGTCTGGACGGCGACGCCGAGGCGACCGTCCACGCCGGCACCGGTCGCTGATCCACCCTCGCAGCCCACCTCCAGCCCCGCGGTCTACCCTGCGCTCAAACGAGCGGAGGCTGCCATGCGACGAGGGTCCGGATCGAGACGGTCCACGCTCGGATGGCTGCTGGGGGGCGGAGCCGCGGCGGTCGTGCTGATCGTGGCCGGACTGGTGTTCCAGCCCTGGCTGCTCTTCGTCGACGTGCGCGTCGCCGACGCCATCCCCGCCCCGAGCGCGTCGGCGCCCGCCGCGATGACGCCGGTCGACATGCCCACGCCGGTGCCCGGGTCGACGGCCCCCGCGACGTCGTCGCCGACGCCCGTGGAACCCGCCGGGCCGGTGGATCTGCTCGGGGGCTCGCTCATCAGCCACGAGCACGAGACCTCGGGGACGGTCCGCGTCATCCAGAACCCCGACGGCACCCGTCAGCTGGCGCTGGTGGGCTTGTCGACCTCGAACGGGCCCGATGTCCACGTCTGGCTGAGCGCGGGTCCCGTGGTCGAGGGGCGCGACGGCTGGTACACGGCGGCGTCGTACGACCACATCGACCTGGGCCCTTTGCGCGGCAATCTGGGCGACCAGCTCTACGACATCCCCGCCGAGGTCGACCTGTCGGTGTTCCGCACGGTGGATCTGTGGTGCGAGCGCTTCGCGGTGTCGTTCGGTGCGGCGGCTCTGAGCTGAATCGACCGCGGCAGGAGTTTTCCGGCCGAGCGGCCGCTGCGCGATGCCGAACGGCCGTTCGACGGCGGAGAACCGTCAATCTTCCTGCTCCCCGCCGCCGTCGTCGGTTGCGCCCCCGCCGCTCGCGCTACCCTGACCCGAACGCCGCTTTCGCGGCATCCGTCACCCGAAACACCCGAGGACCTCGCATGACCCGCATCTCCGATTCCGGAATCTCCCTCGCCGTCGTCGGCGCCACCGGCCAGGTCGGCACCGTCATGCTCGAGATCCTCGCCGAGCGCGCGTTCCCGATCCGCGAGCTGCGCCTGTTCGCCACGGCGCGCTCCGCCGGTTCGACCATCGAGTTCGCCGGGCAGGCCGTCGTCGTCGAGGACGTCGCCACCGCCGACCCCGCGGGCGTCGAGGTCGCGCTCTTCTCCGCCGGGGCGACGGGGTCGCGCGCGCACGCTCCCCGCTTCGCCGAGGCGGGCGCCCTCGTCATCGACAACTCCAGCGCCTGGCGGATGGATGCCGAGGTCCCCCTCGTCGTGAGCGAGGTCAACCCGCACGCGATCGATCAGGCCGTCAAGGGCATCGTCGCGAACCCCAACTGCACCACCATGGCCGCCATGCCCGTGCTGAAGGTGCTCGACGCCGAAGCGGGCCTGGAGCGTCTCATCGTCAGCACGTACCAGGCGGTGTCCGGCTCCGGCCTCGCCGGGGCGCGCGAGCTGCTCGGCCAGGTCGAGGGCGTCCTCGCCCAGGGCGACGTCGAGCGTCTCGTCCGCGACGGCTCGGCGCTGGACTTCCCCGAGCCCGAGAAGTACGTCGCGCCGATCGCGTTCGACGTCATCCCCTTCGCGGGCAACCTCGTCGACGATGGGCTGAACGAGACCGACGAAGAGAAGAAGCTGCGCAACGAGAGCCGCAAGATCCTCGAGCTGCCCGACCTGCGCGTCGCGGGCACCTGCGTGCGCGTCCCCGTCTTCACCGGCCACTCGCTCAGCATCAACGCGGAGTTCGCGCGCGACATCACCCCCGAGCGCGCGCGCGAGCTGCTCGCCGACGCCCCCGGCGTCCGCCTCGAAGAGGTGCCCACGCCGCTGCAGGCCGCCGGCTCCGACCCCAGCTACGTCGGCCGCATCCGCGCCGACCAGTCCGCCCCCGAGGGCAAGGGCCTGGTGCTGTTCATCAGCAACGACAACCTGCGCAAGGGCGCGGCGCTGAACGCCGTGCAGATCGCCGAGCTGGTCGCCCAGCAGCGCCTCGCGACCGCCTGAGGCCACGGCATCCGGGCGCTCTCAGCCAGGTGTCTCGACATCGAACCGACGGATCTCTCGATGTCGAGACACCTCACGGCCCGCACCTAGAATCGACGGGTGACTGAAAACGTCGATGTTCTCCTCATCGGTGGCGGCATCATGTCCGCCACTCTCGGCACGCTGCTGAAGGACCTCCAGCCCGATCTGAAGATCGCGGTGCTGGAGCGCCTCAGCGACGTCGCGCAGGAGAGCTCCAACGCGTGGAACAACGCCGGCACCGGACACGCGGCGCTGTGCGAGCTCAACTACATGCCCGACAACAAGGACGGCGACCTCGACCCGTCCAAAGCCGTCGCCATCAACGAGCAGTTCCAGCAGAGCCGTCAGCTGTGGGCCACCCTCGTGGCCGAGGGCGTGCTCGACGAGCCGTCGACGTTCATCAACGCCACCCCGCACATGACCTTCGTGCGCGGCGAGAAGGACGTCGCCTACCTGCGCCGCCGCTACGAGGTGCTGAAGCAGCAGCCGCTGTTCGCCGGCATCGAGTACAGCGAGGACTCGCGGGTCATCAACCAGTGGGCGCCGCTGCTCATGCAGAAGCGCCGCAAGGGCGAGCCCTTCGCCGCCACGCGCGTGCCCGCCGGCACCGACGTCGACTTCGGCTCGCTCACGCGCCAGCTGTTCGCGAACCTGCGCGAGAAGGGCGTCGAGGTCGCGACCAACCACGACGTCAAGAAGCTCAAGAAGCAGAAGGACGGCTCGTGGCAGGTCTCGTACCGTCACGTCATCGGCGGCACGCCCGGTTCGATCAACGCCAAGTTCGTCTTCGTCGGCGCGGGCGGATGGGCCCTCAAGCTGCTGCAGCGCTCCGGCATCCCCGAGATCAAGGGCTACGGCGTCTTCCCGATCGGCGGCCAGTGGCTCAAGACGTCCAACCCCGACATCGTCTCGAAGCACCGGGCCAAGGTGTACTCACAGGCCTCGGTCGGTGCCCCGCCGATGTCGGTACCCCACCTCGACACGCGCGTCGTCGACGGCGAGTCGGCCCTGCTGTTCGGTCCCTTCGCGACCTTCAGCCCCAAGTTCCTCAAGAACGGGTCGATGCTCGACATCGTCACCCAGGTGCGACCGCACAACATCCTCCCCATGCTCAAGGTCGCGGTCGACAACCCGAGCCTCATCAAGTACCTCGTCAGCGAACTGCTCAAGACCCACGCGAAGAAGGTCGACAGCCTGCGCGAGTTCATGCCGACCGCCAAGGACGAGGACTGGGAGCTGCTCGACGCCGGCCAGCGCGCGCAGGTGATGAAGCGCGACAAGGCCAAGGGCGGCGTGCTGCAGTTCGGCACCGAGGTCGTGACCTCGGCCGACCACTCGATCGCGGGCCTGCTCGGCGCCTCGCCGGGAGCCTCGACCGCCGTGTCGATCATGCTCGGCCTGATCAAGACGTGCTTCCCCGAGCGCATGCCCGCCTGGGAGCCGCGCCTGCGCGACCTCATCCCCAGCTACGGCGAGACGCTCAACACGCACCCCGAGATGGCGCGTAAAGAGTTGGATGCCACGGCTCACGCTCTCGCCATCAACCCCTGAGCCGCGCGTGGCGAAGCTGTACTTCCGCTACGGCGCGATGAACTCCGGCAAGTCCACCGCGCTGCTGCAGGCGGCGTACAACTACGAGGAGCGCGGCCAGCGCGTGCTGCTGGCCAAGCCCGAGATCGACACCAAGGGCGCCGACCAGATCGACAGTCGCCTGGGCGTGACACGGCCGGTCGACTTCCTCGTCGCGCCCGACGACGATCTGCGCGAGGCGTTCCACGCCGCCGCCGGTCACGCCCCCGTGGCGTGCCTGCTGGTCGACGAGGCGCAGTTCTTCACCGCCGCGCAGGTCGACGATCTGCTGCGCATCGCCGTGCTCGACGGCATCCCGGTGCTCGCTTACGGCATCCGTACCGATTTCCGCACCGAGGCGTTCCCCGGGTCGGCGCGCCTCATGGAGATCGCGCACAGCCTCGAGGAGCTCAAGACCATCTGCCGCTGCGGGCGCAAGGCGATCTTCAACGCGCGCTTGGTGGGCGGGCGTTTCGTCTTCGACGGCGACCAGGTCGCGATCGACGAGGGGCAGATCGCCGGCGAGGTCACCTACGAGTCGATGTGCGCCGCGTGCTACCTGCGCGAGTCCGGCGGGCGGCTCGACGGCCGCTGACC
>NZ_QAJB01000105.1:0-5759 GCF_003061325.1 Microbacterium sp. HMWF026 | reverse complement strand
GGGTGGGGGTGGGCACGACGTGGGCGGTGATGCCGAAGCGGTCGGCGATGCGCTGAGCCATCTGCCCGCGGGCGTCGTCGGGCGGACTGATCGAGATCGTGACGAGTCCGACGTCGCGGGCGTGCTGCAGCAGGCGCGACACCGACGAGCGCGACACCCGCATCTCGTGGGCGATGGCATCCATCGTGAGGTCCTGCATGTAGTACAGCTGCGCCGCACGCAGAGCGTCTCGGGAACGCTCCTCCGCCGCCGTCGTCACGATCGATCCTTCTGCATGGACACCATTGTGCACGTTTGTTCAAGGGGCTTGCAACAACGTGCAGACGGGCGCATCCTGATCGTCGTACCAACAACGAAAGGTCGCAGTCGACATGTCGTCTCCCGCTTCTCCGCTCCGCGCCGACGTCCAGGCGCTCCGTGACGCCGAGGACCTCGACGTCCTCATCATCGGTGGAGGCATCAACGGCCTCGCCACCCTGCGCGACCTGGCCCTGCAAGGCGTGAGCGTCGCGCTCGTCGAGCGCGGGGACTTCGTCTCCGGCGCGTCGTCGGCGTCGAGCCACATGGTGCACGGCGGCATCCGCTACCTCGAGAACGGCGAGTTCCGCCTGGTCAAAGAGGCGGTCACCGAGCGCAACGACCTGCTCAAGACGGCCCCCCACTACGTCAAGCCGCTCGAGACGACGATCCCGATCTACAAGACGTTCTCGGGCATCCTCTCCGCTCCGTTCCGCCTGCTGGTGACGCACGGTCGCGGCAAGCCCAACGAGCGCGGCGCCCTGCTGATCAAGGTCGGCCTGATCATGTACGACACCTTCTCGCGCGACGGCGGCACCGTTCCCCGCCATAAGTTCCTGGGCAAGAAGAAGTCGCTCGCCGAGCTGCCCCAGCTCAACAACGACCTCGCCTACACGGCCACCTACTTCGACGCGTCGATGCACGACCCCGAGCGCATCGCGCTCGACGTCCTGCGCGACGGCATCGAGGCGGGCGCGGGCCGCACGCAGGCCGTCAACTACGTTTCGGCCGTCGGCGCCGACGCGAACGGCGTGCGCGTGCGCGACGAGGTCTCGGGCGAGGAGTTCAGCGTCAAGGCCAAGGTCATCCTGAACACCGCCGGCCCCTGGACCGACCTCGCCAACGAGGCCATGGGGCTCAAGACCCAGTTCATGGGTGGCACCAAGGGCTCGCACATCGTCCTCGACAACCCCGAGCTGCTCGCCGCCACCGGCGGACGCGAGATCTTCTTCGAGCACTCCGACGGACGCATCGTGCTGATCTACCCGCTCAAGGACCGCGTCCTCGTCGGCACGACCGACATCGACGCCGACCCCGGCAAGCCGGTCGTCTGCACCGACGATGAGATCGAGTACTTCTTCGACCTCATCGGTCACGTCTTCCCCACCGTGAGCGTCGACCGTTCGCAGATCGTCTACACCTTCTCCGGCATCCGTCCCCTCCCCCGCCACGACGACACGGCCCCCGGCTTCGTCTCGCGCGACTACCGCATCGTCGAGGACGAGATCGCGGGCGTGCCGGCCATGAGCCTCGTCGGCGGCAAGTGGACCACCTTCCGCGCTCTCGCCGAGCACCTCAGCATGAAGACGCTGCAGAAGCTGCGCCGTCCGCACCGCGTGAGCACCCAGGGACTGTCGATCGGTGGCGGCGCCGGGTTCCCGTCCACGCCCGAGCAGCGGCGTCGCTGGGTCTCCGCCCGCACGAATGCGCACTCGGCGGAGCTCGTGGATGCCATGCTCGAGCGGTACGGCACTCGCGCCGACGTGATCCTCGCCGCCCTGCCGGCCGAGCCGACGCCGGTCGAGGACGCCCCCGGGTACTACCGCGAGGAGTTCGCCTGGATCGCCGACAACGAGCAGGTCGTGCACCTGATCGACGTGCTGCTGCGCCGCACGCACCTCGCCTTCGTGGGCGGGATGACCGAGCGCACGCTGCGCGAGGTCGCCGAGGCCGTCGCCGGCCCGCTCGGCTGGGACGCCGCGCGCATCGACGACGAGGTGACCCGCACCACCGAGATCCTGCGGTCGGCGCACCGCGTCGATCTCGCTCAGGCCGGGGTCGCTCGAATCTGAGAGAACGTGCGGGCGTGCCGTCTGTTGCACGCCCGCACGCGCCCCATAGGTTCGGATCACCGAGCCGCATCACCACCCGAGCCGAAGGTGTCCGGGTGTCAGAAGAAAGGTCGATGACGACATGCAAGAAGTGAACCTGGGGCTGTACTTCCTCTCGGAGGTGGTGGGCACCGCGATGCTGATCCTGTTGGGTTGCGGCGTGGTGGCCAACGTCGCCCTCGCCAAGACCAAGGGCAACGCCGGTGGAACCCTGATGGTCAACTGGGGCTGGGGCCTGGCGGTCTTCGCCGGTGTCATCGTCTCGGCGTACTCCGGTGCGCAGCTGAACCCCGCCGTGTCGATCGGCCTGCTGGTGGCGGGCAAGATCGGCTTCGTCCAGTTCCTGGTCGCCGTCGCCGCGCAGCTGGTCGGCGCGATCATCGGTGCCGTGCTGGCCTGGGCCTCGTACAAGCAGCACTTCGACGACGAGCCCGACCCCGCCGCCAAGCTCGGCGTTTTCTCGACGGGACCGGCGATCCGCTCGTACGGTTTCAACTTCCTCACCGAGGTCATCGCGACCTTCGTGCTGGTGTTCGTGATCTTCGGCTTCAGCGACTACGGCGTGGCCGACATCGGCGTGCCCGGAGGCATCGGGGGCCTTGCCGCCGTTCCGGTCGCCCTGCTCGTGGTCGGCATCGGCGCCTCGCTCGGCGGACCCACCGGTTACGCCATCAACCCCGCTCGCGACCTCGGCCCCCGCATCGCCCACGCGATCCTGCCCATCAAGGGCAAGGGATCCAGCGACTGGGGCTACGCCTGGGTCCCCGTGGCCGGCCCCCTCGTCGGCGGTCTGCTCGCCGGTGTGCTCGCTCCTGTCCTGCTGGGCCTGGGCAAGTAACCCACCGTCTCATCCCGGGGGCGTCGACGCTCGCGCGGCGCCCCCTCTCCACGTCACACCTTCACCACTTACCGAACAAGACAAAGGAGTCCATACATGGCCGACTACGTCCTCGCCATCGACCAGGGCACGACCTCGACGCGCGCGATGATCTTCGACAAGTCCGGGAGCGTCGTCTCCGTCGGGCAGAAGGAGCACGAGCAGATCTTCCCGCGCGCCGGGTGGGTCGAGCACGACCCCCTCGAGATCTGGCGCAACACCCAGGAGGTGATCGGCCTCGCCCTGAGCCGCGCCGACATCACCCGCCACGACATCGCCGCCGTCGGCATCACCAACCAGCGCGAGACCGCGGTGGTCTGGGACAAGAACACCGGCAAGCCCGTCTACAACGCCATCGTCTGGCAGGACACCCGCACGCAGTCGATCGTCGACCGCCTCGCCGACGGCGACCCGGAGCGCTACAAGAGCATCGTCGGCCTGCCCCTGGCGACCTACTTCTCGGGCACCAAGATCGTGTGGATCCTCGAGAACGTCGACGGAGCGCGCGAGAAGGCCGAAGCCGGCGACCTGCTTTTCGGTACCACCGACACCTGGGTGCTGTGGAACCTCACGGGCGGCATCGACGGCGGCGTGCACGCCACCGACGTCACCAACGCCAGCCGCACGCTCTTCATGGACCTCGAGACGCTGTCGTGGCGCGAGGACATCCTCGCCGACTTCGGCGTGCCCGCCTCGATGCTCCCCGAAATCCGCTCCTCGTCCGAGGTGTACGGCACCGTCGAGTCCTCGTCGCTGCTGCGCGAGACGCCGATTGCCGGCATCCTGGGCGATCAGCAGGCCGCGACCTTCGGTCAGGCCGCCTTCGACCCGGGCGAGAGCAAGAACACCTACGGCACGGGCAACTTCCTCATCTTCCAGACGGGTGAAGAGATCGTCCACTCCAAGAACGGTCTGCTCACGACCCTCGGCTACAAGCTGGGCGACCAGCCGGCGCGCTACGCGCTCGAGGGCTCGATCGCCGTGACCGGTTCGCTCATCCAGTGGCTGCGCGACCAGCTCGGGATCATCTCGTCGGCCCCCGAGGTCGAGGCCCTCGCCTCGAGCGTGGACGACAACGGCGGCGTGTACTTCGTGCCGGCGTTCTCGGGCCTGTTCGCGCCCTACTGGCGCCCGGACGCCCGCGGGGCGATCGTCGGCATGACGCGTTACGTCAACCGCGGTCACATAGCCCGCGCCGCTCTGGAGGCCACGGCCTTCCAGTCGCGCGAGGTGCTCGACGCGGTCAACGCCGACTCGGGCGTCGACCTGGCCGAGCTCAAGGTCGACGGCGGCATGACCGCCAATGACGCGCTGATGCAGTTCCAGGCCGACATCCTCGGCGTGCCGGTCGTGCGCCCGGTGGTCGCCGAGACCACCGCCCTGGGCGCCGCGTACGCCGCGGGCCTGGCGGTCGGCTTCTGGGACAACCTGGACGACCTGCGTGCCAACTGGCAGGAGGACAAGCGCTGGGAGCCCAACATGGACGGCGACGAGCGCGACCGCCAGCTGCGCCTGTGGAAGAAGGCCGTGACCAAGTCGATGGACTGGGTCAACGACGACGTGGAGTGATCCCCGCGTGAACATCGGAACCCCGTCGGTCCTATGCCGGCGGGGTTCCGTCGTCTCCGGCGGCCGCGGTCCCCCGGCCCGTGTGGGGCGGCGGGCTCACGGCATCCGGATGCCGACCCTCAGCGCCGCGGCTTGGGGAACGCCGCGCGCATGGTGTCGGACTGCAGGTAGTCGCTCACGCCGATCAGCAGGAGCGCGAACAGGATCTGCTCGGTGACCACCCAGAACGGATAGAGCCCCGGGATCGCCGCGAGCACGAGGGCGACCACCGGGAAGATGCGGCTGAACAGCTGCAGGCGCCGGAACGCCCAGTACCAGCCCGCCCGCGCGCGCCAGAGGAAGTAGAACAGCGTCGTCGTGATCGCGAGCACCACCAGGCACCGCATCCACACGGCGAAACCGACGTCGTCGCCGCGGGACGTCATCACCAGGGCGACGACGACCGTCGCCAGCCCGAGCACGAAGCCCGCCCCCAGCAGGACGGTGATCGCCGTGAACGCACGGCGCACCTTCGGATCGTCCGAGACCGCGACGCGGTGGTCGGCCTGACGACCTCCGGCGATCCGGTCGAGGCGGCGGAGGGCGGGTTCGAGCTGCATGCGCTCACAATACGACGCGCGACCGGGGCGCCCGTCGCACCGCCCCGTCAGCCGACGGTGATCACCGGCTCGTGGCGCACCGGGAAGTTCACCGAGTTGGCGATGAAGCACCACTCGCGGGCCTGGCGGTGGGCGACGGTCGCGGCCTCGACCATCGACTCGTCCGCGACGCGCACCCGCGGTCGCAGCACCACCTCGGTGAACGCTCCTCCGCTGTTGCCGTCCTCCTGGAGCGTCCCCGACGCGTCGTCCTCGTACCCGGTCACCACGACACCGGTCGTGACGCACGCGTGCAGGTACGACAACAGGTGGCATTCGCTGAGCGCCGCGAGCAGCAGCTCCTCGGGGTTCCATTTGGCGGGGTCGCCGCGGAAGGGCTTGTCGGCGGATGCCGCGATCGCGGGCTTCCCGTCGACCTCGAGCGTGACGGCGCGGTCGTAGTCGCGATAGCCACTCGTCCCGGTGCCGCGGTCACCGGTCCAGGTCGAGCGCAGGCGGTAGTGGTGCTCTCCGTTCATGTCCCCAGTCTGCCCCTCCCCCGTGCCCGCGCGGGCCGGAGGAACGCCGGACCCACCGGGATACGAT
>NZ_QAJB01000104.1:0-1795 GCF_003061325.1 Microbacterium sp. HMWF026 | reverse complement strand
GATCCACGGACGGCGGTGCGACCGCCGGCGGATCGCACACCCCGTCCGCGTCGGGTGGACCGCTGTTCGCGGACGCCGATGCCGCGGCCCGTCGGACGGACGAGCCCGCCGGCTCCGACCCCTCCGTCCCGATCGCGACCGCCCCCGCCGTCGGCGGCGGCCTCGCCGGCTCGACCGCGGTGGTCGACGACGCGGGACGCACCGACGACACGGGACTGATCGACGACGCCGACGGTGGGGATCCGCCGCTGTACACCGAATCGGCCGCTCGACTCGACGGCATCCGTGAGGAGGGCTCGCATGGCCGGCCCGACACCGTCTGAGCAGCGCGCCGCGACGACCTCGCTCGGCGAGCTCGTCGGCGAAGTCACTCGCGACATGTCCACGCTGATGCGGCAGGAACTGGCGCTGGCCAAGGCGGAGTTGAAGGACTCCGCGTCGAAGTCGGCGAAGGCCGGCGGGCTCCTGGGCGCCGCCGGATACGCGGGCGGGATGGTCGTGCTCTTCCTGTCGCTCGCACTGTGGGCGGCGCTGGCGACCCTGATCGGCTGGGGCTGGTCGGGACTCGTCGTGGCCGCGCTCTGGGCGGTGTTCGCGGCCGTGCTGTACGCGACGGGCCGCTCCGAACTCGGGAAGGTGCAAGGCGCTCCGCAGACCGCGGCGACCCTGCAGGAGATCCCCGATGCATTCACCAGAAACGAGGAGAACCGATGACCGACTCACCAGAAGCCATCCGCGCCGAGATCGAGCGCACCCGTGCGGACCTCGGGTCCGACGTGGACGCCCTCGCCGACAAGGTGACACCGTCCAAGATCGTCGACCGGCAGAAGAACAAACTGCACGGCGCGGTCCGCGGCGTGCGCGAGCGCCTGATGGGCGCGGCGGACGACACCGGTTCTGCGGCGGCCTCGCTCGCCCATCGAGCGGGCGATGCGGCGCACGACGTCGGCCACTCCGCGAAGGGCAGCCCGCTGGCCGTCGGCCTCGCCGCCTTCGCCGCCGGGCTCATCGCGGCCGCGCTCATCCCCCCGTCCCGTGCGGAGCGCGACGCGGCGGCGAGGGCGAAGGACGCGGCGGAACCCCTCGTCGACCAGGCGAAGGACGTCGCGCACGAGCTGGTCGACGACCTCCGTCAGCCCGCGGGCGAGGCGGCCGCCGCCGTCAAGGATCGGGCCGCCGAAGCCGTTCAACAGGTCAAGGACGATTCGACCGACGCGGCCACGAGCGTGCGAGAGCGGGCGAGCGACGCCGTCGCCGACGCCTGAGCGACAGGGGGCGAGCCGCGCGGCGCGGCGCGCCCCCTGTCGTCCGCACGCGCACGGCGGCACCGCTGTCAAGAGCCTCTCGGCGACGCCGGCGACGGTCTATGACTGACAGCAGAAGCCCCGCCGACATGCGGGCGCACGTCCCGTCGGGAGACGGGAGCGAGGAGAACACCATGATCTACGGACAGCAGAGCGGACAGCAGGCGGGCTCGGTGTGGAGCATCGCGATGTCGACCGCGATGGGCAACGGCATCGTCCCGCGCTCGGATGACGGATACCGCGAGCGCCCCGCGCCGCGGCGGTTCTGGTCGCGCACCCGCGACGCCGGCGAATCTCTGGCGGTCGCGCCCCGCGCCTGACCCCGCAGCCCCACCCCCGACGCGTCGGTTCCTTCCCCCAGGAGCCGGCGCGTCGGCTCTTTCGCGACGAACGGATCGGTGTCCGGGCGTTCACGCGATGGTCTTCGCGGCGTAACCCATCACCCGGGGTTCTGCCTCCAGCATGGGACGACCGCATCCGCGGTCCCCGTC
>NZ_QAJB01000103.1:0-12724 GCF_003061325.1 Microbacterium sp. HMWF026 | reverse complement strand
CCCCTCCCGCGCGCCAAGAACGGGAGGGGCGTCGAGTCACGGCCCGCCCCACCCGCGACACGGCGGGCGGAGCGGGAGCGGTCAGTCGCGCGTGAGGCGGTACCGCAGCGACGCGAGCTCGGCACGCAGGGCGGCCGGCAGGTGGGTTCCGAAGGTGTCGTAGAACTCCTCGGTCAGATCGGCCTCGGCGAGCCACGAGTCGCGGTCGATCGAGAACAGCTCGTCGAGGTCGGCCGCCGGCAGGTCGAGGCCCGACAGCTCGAGGTCCTCGACGCGGGGCAGGCGTCCGATGGGGCTGTCCACGGCATCCACCTGTCCATCCACACGGCGGATGATCCAGTCGATGACGCGCGCATTGTCGCCGAACCCGGGCCACAGGAACCGGCCGTCGTCGCCCTTGCGGAACCAGTTGACCTGGAAGATGCGGGGCGCGCGGTCGAAGCGCAGCTTCTGGCCGACCTCGAGCCAGTGGCCGAAGTAGTCGCCCATGTTGTATCCGCAGAACGGCAGCATCGCGAACGGGTCGCGGCGCAGCTCGCCGACCGTGCCCTCTTGCGCCGCGGTCTTCTCGCTCGACACGGTCGATCCGAGGAAGACGCCGTGCGACCAGTCCGTCGCCTCGAGCACGAGCGGGACGTTCGTGGCGCGGCGACCGCCGAACAGGATCACGTCGAGCGGAACGCCCTCGGGGGCCTCCCAGTCCTCGGCGATCTGGGGGCACTGCGCGGCACCGACGGTGAAGCGCGAGTTGGGGTGCGCGGCGGGCCGACCCGACGCGGGCGTCCAGGGCTTGCCCTCCCAGTCGATGAGCTGCGGCGGAGCCTCGTCGGTGAGCCCCTCCCACCACACGTCGCCGTCGGGACGCAGGGCGACGTTCGTGAAGATCGTGTTGCCCCACAGCGTTTCGATCGCAGTGACGTTGGTCGACTCGCCCGTACCGGGTGCGACGCCGAAGAAGCCGGCCTCGGGGTTGATCGCCCACAGGCGTCCGTCCTCGCCCGGGCGGATCCAGGTGATGTCGTCGCCGAGGGTCTCGACGCGCCAGCCGGGGATGGTGGGGCGGAGCATCGCGAGGTTGGTCTTTCCGCACGCCGAGGGGAACGCGGCGGCGACGTGGTAGGCCTTGCCCGCCGGGTCGATCACGCGGATGAGCAGCATGTGCTCGGCGAGCCAGCCCTCGTCGCGACCGATGACCGAGGCGATGCGCAGGGCGAAGCACTTCTTCGCCAGGATCGCGTTGCCGCCGTAGCCCGAGCCGAACGACCAGACCTCGAGAGTGTCGGGGAAGTGGACGATGTACTTCTCGTCGTTGCACGGCCAGGCGACGTCCGCCTCGCCCGGGGCCAGCGGCGCTCCGACCGAGTGCACCGTCTTGACCCACGGCGCACCCGCCGCGATCCGCTCGGTGACGGCGGTGCCGACGCGGGTCATCACGCCGATGGATGCCACGGCGTAGGCGCTGTCGGTGATCTGCACGCCGATGTGGCTGAGCGGGCCGCCGACCGCTCCCATCGAGAACGGCACGACGTACATCGTGCGTCCGCGCATCGAGCCCTCGAAGACGCCGTTCAGCGTCTCGCGGATCTCGGCGGGGGCGATCCAGTTGTTCGTGGGTCCGGCATCCTCTTCGCGCTCCGAGGCGATGTAGGTGCGCGACTCGAGGCGGGCCACGTCGCCGGGGTGCGAGCGGGCCAGGTACGAGCCGGGACGCCACTCGGGGTTGAGCTTGATGAGCTTGCCCTCGTCGACCATCTCGCGCAGCAGCGCGTCGTTCTCGGCGGCCGAGCCGTCGACCCAGTGGATGCGGTCGGGCTGCGTGAGGGCGGCGACCTCGTCGACCCAGGCGGTGAGAGCGGCCAGACCCGGACCCTCGACGGCCGGCTTCACGCCGTAACCGGGGCTGACGGGGGCGGCGGGAGCCGCGGCGGCGCGGCCGGTGGTGCGGGACGTGAAGATGTCGGCGAGTGCCATGTCGTTCTCCTCGGTGGGGAGTCAATTCGGTGGTCTTCCCCCATGGTGCGGGCATTCGACCGTCTCTTTCGAGGGTTCACCCGTGTAAGAAGTCCGAATCTTTCGATATGGTCAAGGAATGGCGTCGTCCTTCGAACTCACCACCCTGGGCCACCGCATCCGGCATCACCGCCTCGCGCGGGGCTACACCCTCGATGAGCTCGGCGCCCTGGTGGGCGTCGCCGGCAGCCAGCTGAGCCTGATCGAGAACGGCAAACGCGAACCTAAGCTGTCGCTCCTGCAGGAGATCGCCCGCGCGACCGAGACCGAGGTCGCCGAGCTGCTCTCTCAAGAACCCCCCAACCGCCGCGCCGCCCTCGAGATCGAGCTCGAGAAGGCGCAGACCAGCCCGTTCTTCCGCCAGCTCGGCATCCCCCCGGTCAAGGTCAGCAAGGGCACCAGCGACGACACCATCGAGGCCGTCCTGGGCCTGCACCGCGAACTGCAGCGCCGCGAGCGCGCGACCATCGCCAGTCCCGAAGAAGCGCGCCGCGCCAACACCGAGCTGCGCCTGCGCATGCGCGGCATCGCCAACCACCTGCCCGACATCGAGCGCCTCGCCGAGAAGCAGCTCAAGGCCGCCGGCCACTCGACCGGCGCCCTCACTCACCGCACCGTCAGCATCATGGCCCAGCAGCTGGGCTTCGAGCTCATCTACGTCAGCGACCTGCCGCACTCGGCGCGGTCGGTGACCGACCTCGAGAACGGCCGCATCTACCTTCCTCCCGCCTCGATCCCCGGCGGTCACGGCCTGCGCTCGATGGCGCTGCAGGCGATGGCGCACCGCCTGCTCGGTCACCGCCCGCCGACCGACTACGCCGACTTCCTGCAGCAGCGCCTCGAGATCAACTACTACGCCGCCTGCTGCCTCATGCCCGAGACGAGCTCGGTCGCCTTCCTCGCGCAGGCGAAGAAGGATCGCAACCTCGCGGTCGAGGACTTCCGCGACGCGTTCGGCGTGACCCACGAGGCCGCCGCGATGCGCATGACCAATCTGATGACGACGCACCTCGGCATCCATCTGCACTTCCTGCGCGTGGACGGCGACGGAGCCATCTCGCGCGTCTACGAGAACGACGGGCTGCCGCTGCCCACCGACGTCACCGGCAGCGTCGAGGGGCAGATCGTGTGCAAGAAGTTCTCGGCGCGCTCCGCCTTCTCGGAGCACAACCGCACCACCGAGCACTACCAGTACACCGACACCCCGGCGGGGACGTTCTGGTGCTCCACGCAGACCGGGACCACGAGCGACGGTGATTTCTCGATCACCGTGGGCGTGCCGTTCGACGACGCGCGCTGGTTCCGCGGCCGCGAGACCGTGACGCGCGGCATCTCGCACTGCCCCGACGAGTCCTGCTGCCGACGCCCCGACACCGAGGCCGCCGCGCGCTGGCAGGGCAAGGCATGGCCCAGCGCACGCGTGCACCGGCACATGTTCTCGCCGCTGCCGCGCGGCATGTTCCCCGGTGTCGACGACGCCGAGGTCTTCGCGTTCCTCGACCGCCACGCCGACGGCTGACGCCGCACCCGCGTGAGTCGCCCTCGTCGCTCAGCGCGGGCCGGGGGCGACAAGCTCTGACGACTCGCGCGCGGGGGACGGAACGACGGATGCCACGACCCCGGGCCCTCGTGGGGCGCCGGGGTCGTGGCATCCGGTGTCTTACGCGTAGGGATTGGCCGTCAGCGTGTACTTCGTCTGCATGTACTCGTGGATGCCCTCGTCGCCGCCCTCGCGGCCGAGGCCGGACTGCTTCCAGCCGCCGAAGGGCGCCGCGGCGTTGGAGACGACGCCGACGTTCAGGCCCATCATCCCGGTCTCGAGCTTGTCGATCATGCGCTGACCGCGCGCGAGCGACTCGGTGAAGACGTACGAGACCAGGCCGTACTCGGTGTCGTTGGCGATGCGCACGGCGTCGTCCTCGTCGTCGAAGGGGACGATCGCGAGCACCGGTCCGAAGATCTCCTCGCGCAGGATGTCGCTGCCCGGCTGCACGTCCGATACCACGGTCGGCTCGAAGAAGGTTCCGGGGCCGTCGACGGGCGAGCCGCCGGTGGTCACCGTGGCGCCGCGCTCGACGGCATCCCCGACAAGGGTCTTGGCCTTGTCGACCGCGCGGTCGTCGATCAGGGGGCCGATCTGCACGCCATCCTCGGTGCCGCGGCCGATCTTCAGGCCCTGCACGCGCTCGGTGACCCGGCGGGTGAACTCCTCGACCACGCTGCGCTGGACGATGAAGCGGTTGGCCGCGGTGCAGGCCTGGCCGATGTTGCGGAACTTGGCGAGCATCGCGCCCTCGACGGCCTTGTCCATATCGGCGTCCTCGAAGACGACGAAGGGGGCGTTTCCGCCGAGCTCCATCGAGGTCCGCAGCACCCCGGGGGCGGCCTGCTGCAGCAGCTTCACGCCGACGGGGGTCGAACCCGTGAACGAGAGCTTGCGCAGGCGCGGGTCCGAGATGATGCGCTCGGACACGGGGCCGGTGTTGGTCGTGGTGACGACGTTGACGACGCCGGCGGGGAGGCCGGCATCCTGCAGGATCTGCGCGAAGAACAGGGTCGTGAGGGGGGTCAGCGTCGCGGGCTTGATCACGACGGTGCAGCCGGCGGCGAGCGCGGGCGCGATCTTGCGGGTGGCCATCGCGAGCGGGAAGTTCCACGGGGTGATCAGGTAGCAGGGACCCACGGGGTGCTGCGACACGATCATGCGCCCGGTGCCCTCGGGATTCGCGCCGTAACGGCCCTGGGTGTGGGCGGTGACCTCGCTGAACCAGCGCAGGAACTCGCCGCCGTAGCCGACCTCGCCGCGCGCCTCGGCGAGGGGCTTTCCCATCTCGAGGGTCATGAGCAGCGCGATGTCCTCTTTGCGCTCCTGCAGCAGGTCGAATGCCCGGCGCAGGATCTCGGCGCGCTCGCGCGAGGGGGTCGCCGCCCACGACGGGAACGCGTCGGCGGCGGCATCCATCGCCGCGACACCGTCGTCGATGCTCGCGTCGGCGATCTCGTGAATGACCTCACCGGTGGAGGGGTCGTTCACGGCGACGGTCTTGCCGCCCTCGGCCGCGCGCCACTCCCCGTTGATCAGCAGGCCGGTGGGTACGGATGCCAGCAGCTCGCTCTCGCGCGAATCGGTCATGAATCCTCCTGGATCGATGCGGTGTCTGCGCCCATTCTTCTCGCGGCGATGGGCGGTGCCGATATACGACGTGTACAACACGGGCGGTGCGATCACCGCGACGGCAGGTGCGTGGATGGCCGTGGCTCGCCGCCGCCCGGCCGCCGTGCCGCGCCGTGCCGTGCCGCGCCGTGCCGCGCCGCCACGCCGCCGCGCCGTGCCGTGCCGTGCCGCGCCGCGCCGCGGCATCCCCCTCCGATAAACGCGATCCGTGCGCAGAAACGCGGTGCGCCCGCGTTTCTCGACACGAATGGCGTTTATCGGCGGAGGGAGGGGGCGGATGCCGCGACCTTCGCGGGCGGCACGGCGAGGAGAGAGGGCGGATGCCGCGACCTCAGCGTGCGGCGAGGGCGGCCGGCGCCCGCATCACCCCGGCGAGGAAGCCCTCGAGAGCGGCGGGGTCGGTCAGGGGCAGCACGGTGGCGACGTACTGGTCGGGGCGGACCACCACCACCGCGCCGCTGTCGCCGATCCCCCGCTCGGCGAAGATGTCGCTGTGCGTCCACGCCGAGGGGGCGGCGGCGAACACCTTCTCGAGGTCGGTCAGACCCAGTGGCCCGGACCGCGGCCGGAACAGCGCGGGCACGTCGACGACGTCCTCCCACCGTCCGGGGAAGATCGCCTTGACGTCGAAGACGGCGTCGAGGTCGGCACCCTCGGGGGTGAAGCGTTCCACGACCCCGCGCGCCGCGGCCGCCCACGACGCGAGGGCCGAGCCGTCGGCATCCGCGAAGGCATACACGCGCCAGCGACCGTCGGCTCTCGCGTGATGGCCGAGGTGCACGGCGTTGCCGTCGCACACCCGCACGACCTCGACGCTGTGGAAGCGTTTGCCGACGGGGAATCCGGATGCCAGCTGCTGCGCCGCGTCGGCCGCGACGATCCGCGAGGGGGCGTAGTGCGTCCCGAACCCGGACGGGAACTCCGCCGTGGCCAGGTAGTAGGTGGCGAGTTCGGCGGGGTCGGTGATCTCGCCGGGCTTGCGCGCCATGAGCGACGACCACTCCCGGTCGAAGTCGATGAGCTGCTGGGCGACGGGGCGACGCTCCTCGTCGTAGGTGCGCAGCAGCGCGGCCGGGGCGAGCCCGGTGAGCACGTGGCCGAGCTTCCACCCGAGGTTGAAGCCGTCCTGCATCGAGACGTTCATGCCCTGCCCGGCCTTGGCGCTGTGGGTGTGGCAGGCGTCGCCGGTGAGGAAGACACGCGGGCTGTCGAGGTCGTCGACGAACTGGTCGGTCACCCGGTGCCCCACCTCGTACACGCTGTGCCAGGCGACCTGTTTCACGTCGATCGAGTACGGATGCAGGATCTCGTTCGCCCGGCGGATCACCTCGTCGATCGGGGTCTGCCGCACGCGGTGGTCGTCGTCCGCGGCCACTTCACCGAGGTCGATGTACATGCGACTCAGATAACCGCCCTCGCGCGGGATGTGCAGGATGTTCCCCGCGGCGGCGTTGATCGCGCACTTGATGCGCCAGTCGGGGAAGTCGGTCTCGACCAGCACGTCCATCACGCCCCACGCGTGCCGGGCCGCGGCGCCGACGTGGGTGCGGCCGATCGCCCGACGCACGCCGCTGCGGGCACCGTCGCACCCGACGACGTACCGCGCGCGCACGGTGCGCTCGCCCTCGGCCGTCCGCACCCGCACGTCCACGTGGTCGTCGCGCACGTCGAGGTCGAGGAACTCGACGCCGTAGTCGGGGGCGATGCGCGCCGGGCCGTGCAAGGCGGCCTCGGCGAAGTAGTCCAGCACGCGCGCCTGGTTGACGATGAGGTGGGGGAACTCGCTGATCTTGAAGCCGTAGTCCTCGGTGCGGCTGGTGCGGACGATGCGGTCGGGATTCTCGGGGTCGGGGGCCCAGAAGTTCATCCAGCCGATGTTGTAGGCCTCGGCGGTGATGCGGTCCGCGAAGCCGAACGCCTGGAAGGTCTCGACGCTGCGGGGCTGGATGCCGTCGGCCTGGCCCAGCGCGAGACGGCCGTCGCGCTTCTCGATGAGGCGCGTCGTGAGCTGGGGGAACTGCGACAGCTGCGCGGCCAGCAGCATGCCGGCGGGTCCGGAGCCCACGATGAGCACGTCGACCTCGTCGGGCAGGCGCTCGGGCCGGTCGAGGCCCGTGCCCGCGGCGTTCTGCACGCGCGGATCGCCCGAGACGTAGCCGTGGTGGTGGAACTGCATCGTCTCTCCTGACGTCGATGTCGGGTTGTGCCGCGGCGCCTGTCGTTCTATATTCGAACGAAGCGTTCAGCTATCGAACGAGAGGCTAACCGACCCATGCCGTCGCGGCAAGACTCCGCCCCCGCCTCGCAGACCCTCAGCCGCGGCATCCGCCTTCTCGAAGAGCTCGCCGACGCCCGCGCACCCCTGTCGATCGACGACCTCGCCGCCCGCATCGAGCTGCATCGCTCGGTGGCGTACCGACTGCTGCGCACCCTCGAGGACCACGGGCTGGTGACGAGGGATGCCGCGGGCGCGGTGCGACTGGGAACGGGGCTCGCCGCGCTGGCCGCGGGAGTCGCCGCCGACCTGCAGGCCGAGGCCCTGCCCGAACTCACCGCCGCCGCGAACGACCTGGGCATGACGTGCTTCCTCGTGGTGCTCGATCACGACGAATGCGTGACCCTCACCAGCGTCGAGCCGCGACATGCCGTCACGGCAGTGGCGCAGCGGCCGGGGGCGCGGCATCCGATCACCCGGGGAGCCCCCGGACGGGCGATCCTCGCGCAGCTGCCGCCGCGGCGATGGCCCGACGACGTCGACGCGCGACTCGCCGCCGAGGTCGCCGACGCCGCCGAACGCGGCTGGGCGACGAGTCACGACGAGGTCGTTCCCACGCTGCGCGCGGTGGCGGTGCCGCTGGTCGTGCGGGGGCGCGAGCCCGCGGCCGTCGCCGCCGTGCACGTGGCGACCGATTTCGCCGACCCCGCGATCGCGGCCAGACTGACCGCCGCGGCCGAGGCCATCCAGTCCACCCTGTAACCCCTCCCCGCACGAGTCGCCGGCATCTGTCGCCCTCGCGGCTCGGCTGACGACGGATCCCGGCGAGTCGGGCCCCTATACTCGAACCCGTCAGGCGCACGAGGTCGTGCGTCGCTGCTCGAAAAAAGGGCACGTAGCGGGCATCCGCGAGACACATACGGCATCCCTCCGTCTCCGTCTCGAAAGGCCCCGTTCGTCATGCCCACCGTCTCCGCGCACGTCGCGCACACCCTCGCCCACCACATCGACACCGTTTTCGGCGTCATGGGCAACGGCAACGCCTACTTCCTCGACGCCCTCGGCCGCGACACCGCGTCGGGCTTCGTCGCCGTGCGGCACGAGGCCGCCGGCGTGGTCGCCGCCGATGCGCACTACCGCGCGTGCGGACGGCTCGCCGCCGCGACCGCCACCTACGGCGCCGGCTTCACCAACACGCTGACGGCCCTCGCCGAGGCGGTGCAGGCGCGCACGCCGCTCGTGCTGATCGTCGGCGACGAGCCCACCTCGGGCCCCCGCCCCTGGGGCGTCGACCAGATCGCCCTGGCCGCCGCCGTCGGCGCCCGCACCTACACCGTGGGTCACCGCGACGCCGCCGCGACCATCGTCATCGCCATCGAGCACGCCCTCACCTACCGACTGCCGGTCGTCGTCGGCATCCCGTACGACGTCGCGACCCGCGAGGCGGGACCGATCCCGGATGCCGAGGCCCCCGGCGCCGCGGTACGGGTGACCCCCGAGCACCCCCCTCTGGGCGCACACGCCGAGGCGGTCATCGACCGGATCGCCGACGCGCTCGCGGCGGCCGAGCGTCCCGTGCTGCTCGGCGGTCGCGGCGCCTGGCTGGCCGGCGCGGGCGAGGCCCTCGACGACCTCGCCTCGCTCACGGGAGCCCTGACCACCACGAGCGCCCTGGGCCGGGGACTGTTCTCGGACCGCTCGCGCGACCTCGGCGTCGCGGGCGGCTTCGGCGCGCCGGGCGCGATGCGTCTCGTCGCAGAAGCCGATGTCGCCGTCGTCTTCGGCGCGGGGCTCAACCAGTTCACGATGCGCTTCGGCGAGCTGTTCGCCCCGGGCGCGCGCGTCTTCCAGGTCGACCTCGCGCCCACGGCGACGCACCCGAACGTCAGCGGCTACGTCCGAGGGGACGCCGCCGACGTGGCGACCGCGATCGCTGACCGTCTGCGCGCGCGCGGCGCTGCCGCCTCGACCTGGGGGAACGGGCTCGACCTCGCGGCCGCGCGGCAGCAGCCCGCCGGGCAGGGCCTCGGTCCCGACGGCCGTCTCGATCCCCGCACGGCGGCGGCGCGCCTGGCCGAGCTGTTGCCCGCGGACCGCGTCGTCGTGCACGACGGCGGCCACTTCATGGGCTGGTCGAACATGTACTGGCCGGTCGAATCCCCCGACCGCATGCTCATGGTGGGCACCGCGTACCAGTCGATCGGCCTGGGCTTTCCGAGCGTCCCAGGCGCCGCGGTCGCCCGTCCCGACTCCGCGATCGTGCTGAGCACGGGCGACGGGGGCGGGCTGATGGCCCTCGCCGACCTCGAGACGGCGATCCGCGTGGCCGGCGGGCGCGGAATCGCGGTGGTGTGGAACGACGCGCAGTACGGCGCCGAGGTGCTCAACTACGGCATCAAGGGCCTGCACCCCGACCCCATGCTCATCCCCCAGGTCGACTTCGCGGCCGTCGCGCGGGGGTTCGGCGCTGAGGGCGTGGTCGTCGAGTCGGTCGATGACCTCGAGGCCCTGGCATCCTGGGTCGCCCGTCCGGAGTCGGACCGCCTCTTCCTGCTGCTGGACCTGCGGGTGAGCGCTGCGGTCGTCGCGCCCTTCTGGGAGGAGATCGCGGCGCGCTGACGCGTCACCGGCGTGCCGGGCTCCGGAGAAGTCGACGCGATGGGCTTCGCCGCCCGCGCCGGAAGCCGCTGCGCGCGCCCCGTTCCGGAGCCGGGCACGGGCGCTCCCCGACGCCGCCGCCCGCACGGCTCCAGACCCGGCGACCGTCGGTGCGGCCCGCCGACGCGGACCGCCGACGCGGACGGCCGACGCAGACCGCCGACGCGGCCCGCCGACGCGGCCCGCCCACGCGGACCGCCGCGCATCCGTGCCGCGCTCCGGAAAATCCGTCGTCCGCTCCTCCCGGAACCGCCCGCGGCACCCACGTCGCCCGAAGACTCCGGAGCCCGGCACACCCCGGACAGGGAATGCTTGCCCGGCGCCCGTGGATCGTATACGATTTCAAATACGACGCAAGGGAGCCTCCATGACCGACACCGACCCCCGGTTCGCCACCCTCGGCGCGCGCCCGGGAAAGATCGTGGCCGTCCACCTCTCGTACGCCTCGCGCGCCGATCAGCGCGGCCGCCGACCGGCCGCCCCCTCCTACTTCTTCAAGCCGTCGAGCTCGCTGGCCCCGTCGGGCGCCGAGATCGTCCGCCCCGCCGGAACCGAGCTGCTCGCCTTCGAGGGGGAGATCGCGCTCGTCATCGGCGCACCCGCCCGATGGGTGACCCCGGATGCCGCGTGGGAGCACGTGGCATCCGTCACCGCCGCCAACGATTTCGGCCTGTACGACCTGCGCGCGAACGACAAGGGCTCGAACGTCCGCTCCAAGGGCGGCGACGGCTACACCCCGCTCGGCCCGGCGCTCATCGGCGCCCGCGAGGTCGATCCCGCCGACCTGCGCCTGCGCACGTGGGTGAACGGCGACCTCGTGCAGGACGACTCCACCGCGGGCCTCATCTTCTCGCTCGCCCAGATCGTCGCCGACCTCTCGCAGCACTTCACCCTCGAGACGGGCGACGTGATCCTCACCGGCACCCCCGCGGGATCCTCGGTCGTCGTGCCGGGCGACGTCGTCGAGGTGCAGGTGGATGCCGGCCCCCTCTCGACCGGTCGACTCCGCACCGTCGTGGTTCAGGGCCGGCAGCCCTTCGACGCCGCGATCGGTTCGCTCCCCTCCGCCGACGACACGCAGCGCACCGAGGCGTGGGGCTCGGCCGAGGCGGCCTCCGCCGCCTCGAAAACAGGAGATGTCACCGGAACAGGCCAGAATCCGGCGAATCAGCCTGTTCCCGTCGCATCCCCTGTCCTGGTGACGGATGCCGCGGCACCCCGCACCGGCGACGGCGCGGGAACCGGAGGAACGGCGACGGATGCCGCGACGTCGACGCTCGATCCCGCCCTGCGCGCCAAGCTCGATAGCGTCCCGGTCGCCGCTCTCAGCGGGCAATTGCGCAAGCGCGGCCTCAACGACGTCACCATCGACGGCGTGCACCCGCTCACCCCCGGCAGCCGCTTCGTCGGCACCGCGCGGACGCTGCGCTTCGTCCCCCACCGCGAAGACCTCTTCGCCGCGTACGGCGGCGGTCAGAACGCGCAGAAGCGCGCGTTCGACGCCGTCGGCGAGGGCGAGGTCATCGTCATCGAGGCCCGCGGCGAGACCGGCTCGGGCACGCTCGGCGACATCCTCGCGATCCGCGCGCACGTCCGCGGGGCCGCAGCGATCGTCACCGACGGCGGGGTCCGCGACGCCGAAGCCGTGGCCGCGGTGGGTATCCCCGTCTTCACGGCCGGGGCGCACCCGGCCGTCCTCGGTCGCCGCCATGTGCCGTGGGAGACCGACGTGGCCGTGGGCTGCGGCGGCACGACCGTCGAGCCCGGCGACATCCTCGTCGGCGACGGCGACGGCGTGATCGTCATCCCGCCCGCGATCGCCGAAGAGGTGGTCGACGCTGCCCTCGCGCAAGAGGCCGAAGACGCGTGGATCGCCGAGCAGGTGGCATCCGGGCACCCGATCA
This sequence comes from Microbacterium sp. HMWF026, assembly GCF_003061325.1. Taxonomy (NCBI): domain Bacteria; kingdom Bacillati; phylum Actinomycetota; class Actinomycetes; order Micrococcales; family Microbacteriaceae; genus Microbacterium; species Microbacterium sp. HMWF026. The sequence goes on along the minus strand of NZ_QAJB01000103.1, from coordinate 762 downwards.
ACGGCCTGTTCCCCATGAACGCGGAATGGCGCGCCCGCTACCGAAGCGAGACCGCCCGATGAGCGACGTCACCACGGGCAGGAGCAAGTCGCAGCAGGCCTACCACTGGATCAAGCAACGCATCGCCTCGCAGGACTTCACCCCCGGCTACCGCCTGGTGCTCGGCTCGATCGCCGGCGAGCTCGACATGAGCGTCGTCCCCGTGCGCGAGGCGATCCGTCAGCTCGAGGCCGAGGGTCTGGTGATGTTCGAGCGCAACGTCGGCGCACGCGTGTCGATGGTCGACGACACCGCCTACCGCTTCAGCATGCAGGCCCTCAGCCTGCTCGAGGGGGCGGCGACGGCCCTGTCGGCCCGCTCGCTCACCGCCGACGACGTGCGCCGCGCCCGCCGGGTCAACGAGCTCATGGTCGAGACGCTCGAGCACTTCGACCCCCGCGCCTTCACCGCGCTGAACCAGGAGTTCCACGCGATCCTGTTCGAGAAGTGCGCCAACCCGCGCATGCTCGAGCTCGTCGAGGCCGAGTGGACACGACTCGGGCACCTGCGCGACTCCACCTTCAGCTTCGTCCCGGGCCGCGCCGCGGAGTCGGTGCGCGAGCACGAGAACATCCTCGTGCTCATCGAGAACGGCGCCCCGCTCGGCGAGATCGAGAAGGTCTCGCGCCGCCACCGCTCGGCCACCCTCGACGCGTACCTGATCCACGAGCACCCCGACGAGGTGCTCGGCCTCCCCGCTTTCTGATCCCGGATGCCACCCAC
>NZ_QAJB01000102.1:0-7478 GCF_003061325.1 Microbacterium sp. HMWF026 | reverse complement strand
GGTGTGCGGCGTGTCGGCCGTTGCGCCCGCCGTTATGCTCGGGCGCGCGCGGGACGGCGGCGCACTGTCGCCGATGTCGGAGGGGTGCGCCACACTGGTGACGACCCCGAGGAGGCGCTCATGGCCGCACCCGACACCCACGACGTCATTCGCGTGCGCGGTGCGCGTGAGAACAACCTCCAGAACGTCGATCTGGACGTGCCGAAGCGCCGCCTGACCGTCTTCACCGGTGTCAGCGGCTCCGGCAAGTCGTCACTGGTCTTCGGCACGATCGCCGCCGAATCGCAGCGGCTGATCAACGAGACCTACCCCACCTTCGTGCAGCAGTTCATGGGCGAACTCTCCCGCCCCGATGTCGATGCGCTCGAGAATCTGAGCGCCACCATCCGCGTCGACCAGGAGCGCATGGCGGCCAACGCCCGCTCGACCGTCGGCACGGCCACCGACGTGCACGCGATGCTGCGCGTGCTCTTCAGCCGGATCGGCCAGCCGCACGTGGGCTCGTCGCAGGCGTTCTCGTTCAACGTGCCGTCGATCTCCGGCGCCGGGGCCGTCACGCACACGACCGGGGCCAAGAAGGGCACGAGAGAACGACGATCGTTCGAGATCACGGGCGGCATGTGTCCCGCATGCGAGGGGCTCGGCCAGGTGAGCGACATCGATCTCGACCAGCTCGTCGACATGACGCTGTCGCTGAACGCCGGCGCGATCCGGGTGCCCGGCTACACCGCCGATGGGTGGATGGTGCGTGTCTTCAGCGAATCCGGCTTCTTCGACCCCGACAAGCCCGTTCGTGACTTCACCGCGCGAGAACGCGACGACTTCCTCTACAAAGAGCAGGTCAAGGTGCGCATCGCCAACACCAACATGACCTACGAGGGTCTCGTCCCCAAGGTCACGAAGAGCATGCTGCAGAAGGATCGCGACGCGCTACAACCTCATGTCCGGGCGTTCGTCGACCGGGCGGTCACCTTCGTCGCCTGCCCCGCGTGCGCCGGGACGCGCCTCAACGACGGAGCCCGATCGTCCCGCATCGGCGAGGTCAACATCGCGGATGCCGCGGCCATGCAGATCACCGATCTCACCGCCTGGGTACGGGGGATCGACGATCCCACCGTCGCGCCCCTCGTCCAGGCGCTGCGCGACACGCTCGACGCCTTCGTCCACATCGGGCTCGGATACCTGTCGCTCGACCGTGCGAGCGGCACCCTCTCGGGCGGCGAGGCCCAGCGCACCAAGATGATCCGCCACCTCGGGTCGAGCCTCAGCGACATCACCTACGTCTTCGACGAGCCCACCGCGGGGCTGCACCCGCATGACATCCAACGGATGAACGAGACGCTGCGCCAGCTGCGAGACAAGGGCAACACCGTGCTGGTCGTCGAGCACAAGCCCGAGGTCATCGAGATCGCCGACCACATCGTCGATCTCGGTCCTCGCGCGGGCCGCGAGGGCGGCACGGTGCAGTTCGAGGGCGACGTCACCGGGCTCCGCGCGTCCGGCACCCTGACGGGACGCTTCCTCGATCATCGCGCGCACCTCAAAGACACCGTCCGCGTGGCGTCCGGCTCGATGCCGATCCGCGGCGCGACACAGCACAACCTGCGCGGCGTCGACGTCGACGTCCCACGCGGCGTCCTCACGGTGGTCACCGGAGTGGCGGGGTCGGGCAAATCATCCCTCATCCACGGCAATCTGCCCGCCTTCGACGACGTCGTGGTCGTCGACCAGACCGCCATCAAAGGGTCGCGTCGCAGCAGCCCGGCGACGTACACCGGCATCCTCGACGCCGTGCGCGCCGCCTTCGCCAAGGCGAACGGGGTCAAGCCCGCCCTGTTCAGCGCCAACAGCGAGGGGGCGTGCCCCGCGTGCCGCGGACTCGGGGTGATCGTCACCCAGCTGGGGTTCCAATCGACGGTCGAGACCGTCTGCGAGCTGTGCGAGGGCACGGGGTTCTCCGACGACGTGCTCACCTACACGCTCGACGGAAAGAACATCGCCCAGGTGCTGGCGATGTCGGTGGGCGAGGCATCCGCCTTCCTCACGAAGGGCCCGGCGGCGGCGGTCCTCGGGCGCCTGCGCGACGTCGGCCTGGGATACATCACCCTGGGGCAGTCTCTGAGCACGCTCTCGGGCGGCGAACGTCAGCGGCTCAAGCTCGCGATATCGATGTCCAAGCCGGCGGCGGTGTACGTCCTCGACGAGCCCACGACAGGTCTGCACCTCGCCGACATCGACACCTTGCTTCGACTGCTGGATCGACTGGTGGATGCCGGCAACACCGTCGTCGTCATCGAGCACCATCAGGCGGTCATGGCTCACGCCGATTGGATCATCGACCTCGGGCCCGGCGCCGGGCGAGACGGCGGGACGATCGTCTTCGAGGGCACGCCCGCCGAGCTGGTCTCGGCGCGTTCGACGCTCACGGGCGAGCACCTGGCGCGCTACGTCGGCGCGTGACGCGCTGGCGCGCCGCGTCCGCGCGCGACGCCCCGGCGCGCTACGTCCGCGCGCGACGCCCCGGCGCGCCACGTCGGCGCGTCGATAGGCGTTCCGAGGTTCGTCCGGACCACGCCGCGGGCGGTGAAACGACCCCGACGAGGCGAAGAGGTCGCAGACGACAGCGACGCGACCGATGGCCGTCCGCCGCGCGCGTTCAGCCGCGCGAGGGCACGGCCGCGTCGTGCAGGTGCCGTCCGCCGCGCGCGTTCAGCCGCGCGAGGGCACGGCCGCATCGTGCAGGTGCCGCTCGCCGTGCGACAGCACCTTCACGATCACGCCGCGACGCCGCAGGTCGGCGACGGCTCGGTTGGCGTCCTCGCGGGTGAGCCCCAGGGCGTGGATGCTCGCCACGACCAGGACGTCACCGTGGGTGAGGGTTCCGAAGAAGCGGTCGAGACGGTTCGCCCACCCCTCGAGTGTCTCGGGCGCGGGGTGGCGGAAGCCCTCGATGGGCACCCCGAAGCGGGTGAGGTCGTCGCGCTGCTGCTTGACGGTCGGCATGTCCGGGCGCGAGACCACCAGACCGACCAGGCGCGAACCGGCGGGGCGAGCGCGCCACCAGTCCCGGTCGCTCTGCAGCTCGGTGAAGCACCGCGGGCACTCGGCTGCCGCGTGCTCGATCGAGATGTGAGCGCCCTCGGCGGAGCCCGCGGACGAGGGCAACGTCGGCGTCGAATCGCTCATGGGAACCTCCGCGACCATTGTGCCCCACGGTCCTGCGAAAGCGCCCGGCCGATCTCCCGGGCCCGCGGCGCGATGCGAGCCGCCGACCCGGGCCGGGGCTCAGTGTGCCGAGTACCCGCCGTCGACCAGGTGGTAGCTGCCCGAGACGAACGAGGCGTCGTCGCTCAGCAGGAACAGCGTGAGGGCCGCGACCTCGGTGTCGGTGCCGAGACGTCCGGTCGCGTGCTCCTTCTCGAGGTGGGTCAGCGCCTCGGGCGAGAGGCTCGCGCGGACGAGCGGCGTGTCGATGAAGCCGGGTCCGACGGCGTTCGTGCGCACACCCTGGGCCGTGTACTCCAGCGCGGCGACCTTGGTGAGCCCGACGAGGGCGTGCTTCGCGGCCACGTAGGCGGCGCTCTGCGCGATTCCGACGGACCCCAGGACGGATGCCATGTTCACGACCGCTCCACCCCCGGAGGCGACGATGGCGGGCAACTGGAACTTCAGGCCGTAGAAGACGCCGTCGAGGTTGATGGCGCGTACGCGGTCCCAGGCGTCGACGTCGTAGTCGCCGATGGGTGCGGCCGGACCGCCGATACCGGCGTTGTTGACGGCGAGGTGCAGTCCGCCGTAGGTCTGCTGCGCGAAGTCGACGGCCGCCCGGGAGTCCTCCCAGTTCGCGGTGTTCTGCACGAACGTCGCGGCGGTTCCGCCCGCGTCGGTGATCTGGCGGACGACGGAGTCGGCGGCATCCCGATCGATGTCGGTGACGACGACCGAGGCGCCTTCGGCGGCCAGTCCGCGGGCGATGGCGGCACCGATCCCGCTGCCGGCACCGGTGACGAGGGCGACCTTGTGGGTGAACCTGCTCATGGGTGATCTTCTCTCCGGCCGTCGAGTCACCGCGGCTTTCGCGGCGACCGCATGCACGTGAATGAAAACCCGGGCCGGTGGTGGCCTATTCCGCTCAGTCGTCCTCGCCGTCGTCGATGCGCAGTTCCAGGCTCAGCTGATCGGCGTCGAGCTCGGCCAGCGCGTGTCGGAGCGCCGCGGTGCTGTAACGACCGTCGCGGCCCAGCGCGTGCAATCGACGGCGCATCGCCTCGATCGACGCCAACCGCAGTTCCAGGAAGTCGCGGACGCGCGCCGACGCGTCGTCGTCGGGCGGCTGCGTGAGCCGCGCTCCCGCCCGCTCGATCAGCTCAGCGGGGAAGGTTCCGCCATCGCGGCGCGTCAGCGAACCCGCTCGGACCGCCGCGATCGCGGCATCCCGCAGCTCCCCGTCCAGGGCGCGTTGCTCCTCGCGCGACGGTCCCTCGCCGCCCTCGCCGGCCAGACCCGCGGCGCCGACGGCGCGCGACAGGGTGAGACCCTGCAGGACCAGGCTGAACAGCGCGACGAGGAACGCGACGAAGATCAGCAGCGGACGAAGGGGGCCGAGATCTTCGGGCAGCGTCTGAGCCGCGGCCAGCGTCACCACGCCGCGCATGCCCGCCCAGACGATCACGGTGCCGTGTCGCGCCCCGAGCGGGGTGTCGCGGTAGTAGTCGAGGTCGGCCATGGTGCGGGCGATGCGCGTGCGCATCCAGCCGACGCGACGCGCGGTGCGCGCGGGGTCGGCGGCGCGCGCGCCGAACTGCTCGGGCGACTCGCGGTAGGCCTGCTCGAATCGGTCCAGACGCTCTTGCGCGCCCGTCACGCGATGCGCCTCGCGCAGACGCCGGCGGCTCCGCCGACCCTGCACCCAGATGAGCGCCGACACGTACAGGGCCCGCACCGCGAGCACGATGCCGAGCGCCGAGAGCGCGAGCCACGCCGCGTGCCAGAGCCCCTCGTCGGCGCGGACGTTCGCGATGACGATGTCCTTCAGTTCGAGGCCGAACACCAGGAAGACGCCGCCCTCGAGGATCAGCTCGACCGTCCGCCAGTTCAGGCGGTCGCTGATGCGCTGCTCGGGGGTGAAGCGCCGGGCGGCGCCCTGCCCGGTGACGATGCCCGCCACCACCGCCGCGACCAGGCCCGATCCGCCCAGGTGCTCGGTCGGCAGGTAGGCGATGAAGGGCACCGTGAAGCTCAACGCCGTGTTGGCGGCGGAGTTGGACACGCGCTCGCGGACCCGCAGGTTGACCCAGCCGACGACCGCTCCCACCGCAAGGGCGACCACGACCGCCCAGGCGAACGAGGCCAGGGCGTCGCCGAAGGCGAATCCGGATGCCACGGCCGCCGTGGCCGTGCGCAGCAGCACCAGCGCGGTGGCGTCGTTGAGCAGGCTCTCGCCCTCGAGCAGGGTGACGACGCGCGGCGAGATGCCCAGGCGTTTCGCGATCGAGGTGGCCACGGCATCCGTGGGACTGAGGATCGCCCCCAGCGCGATGCCGAGAGCCAGCCCCAGGCCGGGGATGACGGCCCAGAAGAACAGGCCGAGGACGATCGAGCTGAACACGACGAGCAGCACCGACAGCCCCGCGATGGGGGCGAAGTCGCGGCGGAACTCGACCGCCGGCAGCTGCACCGCGGCCGAGTAGAGCAGGGGCGGCAGCACACCGACCAGGATGATCTCGGGGTTCACCGCGAACGGCGGGATGAACGGCAGCAGGCTGACCCCGGCGCCGATGGCGAGCAGGATCAGGGGACCCGCGATGTTGAACCGCGGCCCGATGACGGTGGCGAGGGCGACCACCACCACGCCGGCGATGACGACGATGAGCGGATCGATCACCCTCCGAGGCTAGCCCTCGGTCTCGACCCGCCGGGAGTCGGCCCCGGGTCAGGACTCCGCGCGCACCGCCTCGGCGACCGCGCGGAGGCCCGTGAGCGTCTCGGCGAAGCTCGTCGACAGCGGAGACAGGCCGATCCGCAGGCCGTGCGGGTCGCGGTAGTCGGGGATGACGTCGTCGCGCCACAGCCGTGCCGTCACGGCCCGCATCGCCGGGTGCGACAGCGTCACGTGGCCGCCGCGCTCGGCCGCGTCGCGCGGAGAGGCCAGGCGAACCCCCAGAGGGCTCAGGATGCCGTCCGCCACCCGGATCGTGAACTCGGTCAGGGTGACGGACTTCTCCCGCACGGCGGCGATCCCGGCGTCCTCGAGCAGGTCGAGGGTGTCCTGCATGGCGATCATGGCGAGCACCGGCGGCGTCCCCGACAGGAAGCGGCGCATGCCGTCAGCGGGGCGGTAGACCGGGCCCATCGAGAAGACGTCGGCGGCACCCATCCACCCCTGGACGGGCTGCACGAGCCGGTGCTGGTGCCGCGAGGCGACGTAGGCGAAGGCGGGGGAGCCCGGTCCGCCGTTGAGGTACTTGTAGGTGCAGCCGACGGCGAGGTCGGCGCCCCAGGCGTCCAGGTCCATCGGGACCGACCCCGCCGAGTGGCACAGGTCCCACAGCACGAGGGCGCCGGCCTCGTGGGCGATGGCGGTCAACCCCGGACCGTCCGCGAGGTATCCGGAGCGGTACGACACGTGGCTCAGCAGCACCACCGCGGTTCGCGGTCCGACCGCAGCGCGGAGCAGGTCGGCATCCACCCCTCGTGAGGTGTCGACGTCGACCCAGACGACTCGCGCTCCGCGTTCGGCGGCGATGCCCTCGACCAGGTAGCGGTCGGTGGGGAAGTCGTCGCGTCCCACGACGATCTCGACGCGATCGGGGTCGGCAGCGGACTGCGCGTCGAGCGCGGCCCGCAGCAGCTTGTACAGCAGGACCGTGGTCGAATCGCCGATCACGGTCTGACCGGATGCCGCGCCCAGCGCGATCGCCCCGATGCGGTCGCCGATCGCGAAGGGGAGCTCCATCCACGCCTCATCCCACCCGCGGATGAGACGGCCACCCCACTCGTCGGTCACGAACCGCGACAGCCGCTCGGCCGTGGCGCGCGGGGGACGACCGAGCGAGTTGCCGTCGAAGTACACCAGCGCGCTCTCGGCGCCGACGAACGCGTCGCGGTGGCGGGCGAGCGGGTCGGCGGCGTCGAGGGCGGCCGCCTCGGCAGCCAGGCCGTCATCGGCATCGCGGTGGTGCGGGACCTCGAGCCGGTCGACGGATCCGAAGTCGGGGGAGGGGTCAGTCGACACGGGCGAGCTCCTCGGTGGCGACGACCGTGCCGCGGCTGAGCCACGTCGCGAGGTCGTCGGGATCGGTGGGCGCGGGGCCCGGGATGAAGGTCGACAGGCCGGCCGTCGGGGCGGCGGCGGGCCAGGGGTCGCTCAGGGCCTCGATCAGGCGGTCGCCGCGGACGCCCGCCTCGTGCAGGGCCAGCAGTTCGCGGCGGTTGAGCCCCACGGGCAGGTCGCCGTTGCCGAGGTCGGTGCCGTAGAG
>NZ_QAJB01000101.1:0-11827 GCF_003061325.1 Microbacterium sp. HMWF026 | reverse complement strand
GAGACGATCCGCTTCACCTTCAGCAAGCGCGAGGCGCTGACGTTCATGAACGACGTCGTCGCCCGCTACAACGCCTCGCAGGACAAGGTGCGCGTCGAGATGGACAGCTCGGGCGTCGACGTCGTGTCGGCCAGCTTCGTGCGCGGCAACCCGCCCGACATCATGCTCGCCAACTACAACTACGAGGTCGCCCGCTTCGTGCAGCGGTGCGCGCTCACCGATCTCGGCGGCACCGCCGCGGCGGCGAGCGTCCGCGCAGACCTGCAGCCGCTCATGGACCAGTACGGATCCTGCGAGGGACGCACGAGTGCGCTGCCGTACTCGGTGATGGCCGCCTCGGTCATCTACAACACCGAGATCTTCGACCGCCTCGGACTGCAGGTGCCCACCACCTACGACGAGCTCGTCCAGGTCGCCGACACCCTGACGCAGAACGGCGTCACCCCGTTCTACGGGACGTTCAAAGACGACTGGACCGTCGCGCAGGGCTGGTACGACTACTCCGTCGGCGGCTCCCTCGACGTCATCGACTTCTTCGACTCCCTCGCCGCCGAGGGCGACCGGGTGGGCCCCGATTCGCGCGTCTCGTTCGCCAAGGACTTCACCGAGCCGATGCAGCGCATGCTCGATCTGGCGAAGAACTACACCAACGCGGATGCCGAGAGCCGCGCGTACGGCGACGGCAACCTCGCGTTCGCCCAGGGCGAGGCGGCCATGTACCTGCAGGGGCCGTGGGCGCTCGGCGAGATCGCGAAGACGTCGCCCGATCTGCCCGTCGGAACCTTCCCGCTGCCGATGACCGACGACCCCGCCGATCTGAAGGTCCGGGTCAACATGGACCTCGCCGCGATCATCCCCGAGGCCTCCCGGCACCAGGATGCCGCGCGCGACTTCCTCGAGTACCTCTATCAGCCCGAGGTCATCGAGGCGTACAACGAGTCGCAGCTCGGCTTCGCCCCGACGACCGACGCCCCCTCGCCGAGCGATCCGCGCGTGGCCGGAATGGTCCCCTACTACGAAGAGGGGCGCATCTACCAGGGCGCTTCGGTGCTGGTGCCCAAGACCATCCCCACCTTCAACTACGCCCAGGCCATGATCTTCGGCGCCTCCCCCGAGTCCACCCTGCGCACCATGGACGAGGACTGGTCGCGCCTGGCGTTCCGCCAGCCCCCGGCCTCGACGAACGATGCCGCTGGCGAGGAGGCCGCGCGATGAGCACCACGACCACCATCGTCACCGGAGGCAAGGCCTCCGCCCGGCGCAGCACCCGACGCGTCGAACCGATCTACTACCTGTTCCTGCTACCGACCCTGGCGCTGTTCACCCTGGCGATCACGGTTCCCGGTCTGATCGGCATCTTCTTCAGCTTCACCGACTCGATCGGGCTGGGCGAGTGGAACTTCACCGGGCTGACGAACTACATCGCGATCTTCAGCGACCCGGCGATCCTGCAGGCGTACCTGTTCACCTTCGGTTTCTCGATCGCCACCGTCCTCGTCGTCAACGTCGCGGCGTTCCTGCTGGCCGTGGGCCTGACCGCGCAGATCCGGTTCAAGAAGGCCTTGCGGACGGTGTTCGTCATCCCGATGGTGATCTCGGGCATCATCATCGCCTACGTCTTCAACTTCCTCTTCAGCAACTCCGTGCCCGAGGCGGGAGCGGCCCTCGGCATCCCGTGGCTCGAGACCAGCCTCCTGGCCAATCCCGACCTCGCGTGGGTCGCGATCGTCATCGTCACCGCATGGCAGGCGATCCCCGGGACGCTGCTGATCTACATCGCGGGTCTGCTCTCCGTCCCCGGCGACGTCTACGAGGCCGCCGGCCTGGACGGCGCCAGCAAGACCCAACAGCTTCTGCGCATCACGCTGCCCCTGGTCGCCGGGTATGTCGTCATCAACGTCATCCTGGGCTTCAAGGGCTTCCTCAACGCCTACGACATCATCGTCGGCCTCACCGGCGGCGGCCCCGGCACCGCCACCCGCAGCGTCGCGATGTCCATCATCCTGGGCTTCAACGGCGGCGACTACGCGTACCAGATGGCCAATGCCGCCCTGTTCTTCGTCGTCGCCGTCGTCATCTCGCTCCTGCAGCTCTCGCTGACCCGGGGAAGGAACACCCTGTCATGACCGCTCTGAACCAGCCCGCCCTCGCCTTCGAGCAGGCCGAGCTCTCCGTCCCCGATCGCCAGGGCACCTCTGCCCCGCGCCGCCGCATCCGGCGCGTGGGTACCGAGCGGATCAACTGGTCGACGACGACCATCCTCGTGCTCTGCGCCCTCACCGTGCTGCTGCCGCTGTACGTCACCGTCTCGATGGCGCTGAAGAGCGGAACGCAGGTCGTCGACGGCAACGCCTTCTCGTTGCCCTCGCCGATCAGCTTCGACGGCTTCGTCCAGGCGTGGACGCTGACGAAGTTCCCCGTCGGCCTGGCGATCTCGTTGCTCGTGACCGCGGGGACGGTGGTCGCGACGATCATCCTGGCGGCCTTCGCCTCGTACGCGATCGCCCGCAACTGGGACCGCAAGCTGTTCCGCTACTCGTTCTTCTACCTGCTCGCGGCGATGTTCATCCCGTTCCCCGTCGTGGCGCTGCCGCAGATCCAGCTCACGGGTCGTGTCGGGCTCGACAACCCCGCCGGCGTGATCATCCTCGCCACGATGTTCCAGCTGAGCTTCAGCGTGCTGCTGTTCACGGCGTTCCTGCGCTCCATCCCGCTCGAGCTCGAAGAGAGCGCGCGCATCGACGGGGCGACCACCTGGCAGACGTTCTGGCGACTGATCTTCCCGCTGCTCGCCCCCATGAGCGCCACCGTGGGCATCTTCGCCTTCCTCTACGCCTGGAACGACTTCATGATGCCCTCGCTCATCATCAGCGACCCCGCCCTGCAGACGTTGCCCGTGCGCCAGAACCTGTTCCAGACGCAGTTCAGCAACAACTACAACGTCGCCTTCGCCTCGTACCTCATGGCCATGGCTCCCGCGATCGTCGCCTACCTCTTCACCCAGCGCTGGGTGATGGCGGGCGTCACGCAGGGCGCCGTCAAGGGCTGACCGATCACCCCCCCCCGAAAGGACAACCGTGACCACCGTCGCACCCTCCCCGCACGCCCGCGTCCTCTCCGACGCCCCCGACTGGTGGCGTCAGGCCGTGGTCTACCAGGTCTATCCGCGCAGCTTCGCCGACACGAACGGCGACGGCCTGGGCGACATCCCCGGCATCACCTCGCGGGTTCCGTATCTCGCGGAACTGGGGGTGGATGCCGTCTGGCTCAGCCCCTTCTACCCGTCCGACCTGGCCGACGGCGGCTACGACGTCGCCGATTACCGCGACGTCGACCCCCGGCTGGGGACGCTGGCCGACATGGACGAGCTCATCGCGCAGCTGCACGCCCACGGCATCCGCGTCGTCGTCGACATCGTGCCCAACCACACCTCGGACAAGCACGCCTGGTTCCAGGAAGCGCTCGAGGCGGGGCGCGGGTCGGCGGCGCGCGAGCGGTACATCTTCCGCGAGGGCACCGGTCCCGACGGCGCCGAACCGCCCACGGACTGGGTGTCGGTCTTCGGCGGAGCGGGCTGGGAGCGCGTGGCGGACGGGCAGTGGTACTTCCACAACTTCGACGTCTCGCAGCCCGATCTGAACTGGGCGAACCCCGAGGTGCGCGCGGACTTCGTGAAGACCCTGCGTTTCTGGAGCGACCGCGGCGTCGACGGGTTCCGCATCGACGTGGCGCACATGCTCACCAAGGACCTCACCGAGCCGTTGCCCTCGCGGGCCGAGCTCGAGGCGATGCCCATCGACGGCACCCACCCGCTGCTCGACCGCGACGACGTGCACGAGGTCTACGCCGAGTGGCGCGCGGTGTTCAACGAGTACGACCCGCCCCGCACGGCCGTTGCCGAGGCGTGGGTGCACCCCTCGCGCGTGCCGCTGTACGCCAGCGCCGAGAGTCTCGGCCAGTCGTTCAACTTCGACCTGCTCGAGGCCGACTTCGACGCCGGGCAGTTCCGTCGGATCGTCGCCGACAACCTCGCCCTCGCCGCGGAGTCGGGCTCGTCGACGACGTGGGTGCTGTCCAACCACGATGTGGTGCGGCACGCCACCCGCTACGGGCTGCCGGATGCCGAGCGCGGCGCGGACGGCCGGCCCACCCTCAAGCACGGAAACGAGTGGTTGCTCTCCGGCGGCCGTACCCCCGCGCTGGACGCGGAGCGCGGCGAGCGTCGCGCGCGGGCCGCCGCGCTCTTCGTGCTGGGTCTGCCGGGCTCGGCGTACCTGTACCAGGGCGAGGAGCTCGGCCTGCACGAGGTCGCCGAGATCCCCGACGCCGAGCGCCAGGATCCGACGTTCTTCCGCAGCCCGGGGGTGGATATGGGACGGGACGGATGCCGGGTCCCCCTGCCCTGGACCGCGTCCGACGCCGCGTTCGGTTTCGGCGCGGGCGGCGCGCACCTTCCGCAGCCGGAGTGGTTCGCCCGCTACGCCGTCGATCTGCAGGACCAGGACCCCGCGTCGACGCTGGCGCTCTATCGCCGCGCGCTCGGACTGCGGCACGAGCTGCAGGCGGACGAGGAGCTCTCGTGGGTCGACGCCGGAAGCGAGGATGTGGTGACGTTCGAGCGGCCCGGCGGCTGGGTCGTCGTCACCAACTTCGGCGAGAGCGCGGCGCCGCTGCCCGACGGCGAGATCCTCGTCTCGAGTCGCGAGCTCGACGGTGATTCCCTTCCCGGCGAGACGACGGTGTGGCTCCGCCGGTCTTGAGGCCACGCGGACCGGCGCGAAGTCACGCGCCGGTCCGCACCCACCCGTCGCCGCGCTGCTCGATCGCACCGGCGGCCGCGAAGGCGTCCAGCCACCCGCCCATGGGCCACGAGCCCCATCGGCGATGAAAGGTCGCGCCGTTGCGCAGGATGTCGTCCAGGTGCTGCCACGGCGGCGAGGACACCGGATGCCACTGGTGGAACGCGTCCGCTCCGCCCACCCAGCGCAGCTCGACGCCCCCCGCGCGCGCGGTCCAGGCCAGGTCGGTGTCTTCGGCGCCGTATCCCTCGTATCCGGGATGGAAGCCGCCGATGCGGGCCCAGGTCCCGGGCGTCACCGCGAACGACAGTGACCAGAACAGGTCGAACTCGGACGGGGTCGCCGCCCGCGTCGTCCCCGGCGCGAGGGCCGGGCGCGCGCGATGGGGACGCACCAGGAAGGGCAGGTCAGCGGCCCGTTCGGGACGCTGGACGCTCGCCAGGTAGGTCACCGCTCCCGCCAGCAGTGCCTCGGGGTGAGCCGCGGCGGCGGCACGGTAGGCGGGCAGCAGCCCCGGTCCGGGCAGGCAGTCGACGTCGAGGAAGATCAGCAGATCGGCGCCGGCGTCGATCGCGGCGGCGGCGGCGCGGTTGCGTCCCTCGCCGACCCGGAGCCCGTGTGGACCCGGGGGAACGTGGATCGTGCGGGTCTCGGCATCCGGGATGCCCTCCGGGGGCGTCTGGTCGAGCCAGGCCTCCACGCGCACGATGTCGTCCGCGACCTCGGCGAGCACACGCCGCTGACGCGCGAGGTGTTCGCGTCGGGAGCGCGAGGCGACCGTGATGACGGCCGTGGTCACGGCAGCACCGCCTCGACGGCGGAGGCCATGCGGTGCGCGGCGCCCGCGGCCTGCCAGCGCTTCCAGTCCGGTTCGTCGCCGGCGGCCCGCTCGACGAGGTCGACCAGCGCGGCGGCCGAGACCGAGGCGTCGGCCCGACGCGCCAGCCGCCAGCGTTCCAGAGCGTCCGCGGTGTGCTCCTGCTCCGCGAAGGGGCGTTCCTGCGCGATGACCACGGCACGGGCGCCGGCGACGGCGAGATCGGCGACGCTGTTCTGTCCCGCTGCGCTGACGACGACCGTGCTGTGCGTGAGCAGCGGCCAGGGATCGTCGACCCGCGAGGACGCGTCGTGGCCGATCGCCGTCACCGTCCAGCCTCGGTCCTGCAGCCGTCGCGTCGCCTCCAGGCGGATCGCGGGTTCGAGCACGCGCCCGAGCAGCAGCACCGACCTCGCCTCGGCCTCGTCCGCGGCGTCGCGCCCGTCGAAGCGCGAGATCCCCCCGGTCCAGACCACTCGGTCTCCGTGGGCCGCGAGGCCGTCGGTGGGCACGGCCCCGTGCGGCCAGGGTGCGACGATGCGGTCGGCCAGGTCGTAGGCGAGGGCGTGCGGGGCGTCGGTGCGCGTCCCCGGCTGCGTGACGGCGATGGTGCGCAGGCCGAGCAGCCGGACGAACGCGACGACCTCGGCGCTCACGTCCACGACGAACGCCTGCAGCTCCCGCTCCACCGCGGCCGCGGCGATCGATGCCAGGCGCGCGCGGTGACCCGGGTGCGCGTGCGGGGCCCAGTGCAGCGCGCCGCGCGCCGTCGGGTCCGCGTCGCGCGGGTCCACGATCGAGCCGTCGGGACCGTCGAACGGATCGGCATCCGGGGGCAGCTCCACCCACTCCACGTCGGGGGCGAGCCCCGCGGGGCGGGGCATCGACGAGAAGGCCACGACGGGTGCGCGCAGGTGGGGGTGCACCGCGAGGAACCGCGCGACGTGGCCGTAGCCGTGGTGGTGGACGTACCAGCCGATCACCACGACACCGCCGGCACCCGCCGGGCGATCGCGGGCTGCGCGGTGTGGGCGAGCACGCGCTCGACCTCGCGGTAGCGCTGGGCGAGGGAGTGCTGGCGGACGGCGGCCCGCCGCGTCCACACGCGCGTCAGGGGCTCGCGCGCACCCTCCGCCGCGAGGCGTGACGCGGCCTGGGCGAGGGCGACCACGTCGCCGGGGGTGACGGTGGCCGAGCCGGGCATGCCTGCCAGCACCTCGGACACGCCCCCGATGTCGAAGGCCGCGACGGGAGTCCCCGTCGCGAGGGCCTCGGCGATGACCAGGCCGAACGGCTCCTCCCACATGGGTGTCACGAGCGCGACGGCCGACGAGCCGACCAGTCGGCACAGGTCGGGCTGGCACAGCGGACCCACGTAGCGGGCGTGCGCGCCCAGGCGCGGCACGATCTCCTGCTCGAAGTAGTCGGCATCGCCGATGCGGCCGGCCAGGGTGATGTGGGCGCCCGCGTGGCGTGCCGCCTCGATCGCCAGGTGAGGGGCCTTTTCGGGCACGACACGGCCCGACCACACCCACGAGCTTCCGCCGTCGCCGCGCACCCACTGGTCGGTGTCGATGCCGTTGGGGAAGACGAACGCGTCGACCCCTTCGATCGACCACGCCCGGGCCGTCGCCTGGCTGACCGCGACGAAGCGGTGCGGGCTGTCGCGCACCTCCGCCGCAGCCTCGAGCAGGGGCTCGAGGGGCGGTGTGTGCAGGGTCGTCACCACCGGGATGCCGGCTTCGCGGCTCCAGCGGATGGGGGCGGGGTTGAGGCTGTGGTTGTCGACCACGTCGTAGAGATGCCGGTCGGCGAGCAGTCGATCGCGCGCCGAGTCGTAGGCCGCATCGACGGCGTCTCCGTACCCCACGGGGTAGTCGGTGTCGGACGAGTCCTCCGGACGCGTCCACTCCGGAACCGGAAGGCGGAACTCCGGGGTCTCGCCGAGGAAGTCAGACCCCTCCGCCGCGCACAGGGTCACCTCATGGCCCCGATCGCGCAACCAGCGCACGCGATCCCAGACGCAGGCCTCGAGCCCACCCGCGTGCGGCTGGCGCAGCGGGTATCGGCTGGGGGCGACGACGAGGACGCGCAACGGACGCTGTCCCCGGATCATGCCGCGTCCTCCGCCGCGAGCACCGAGCGGTACACCTCGAGGTGGGCGGCGCGCACGGCGTCGCGCTCGGCCGTGCGCTCCTCGCGTCGCCGGGCGACCTCGGCCGCGCGCCGCGGCGTTCCCGGACTCGACCACGCGGGGTCGGTGGCATCCACGATGGCTCGCGCGAGTGAGATCGGATCGCCGACGCCGAAGGTGTGGAAGTCGCCGGGGTGCTGGGACGCCATGTGCCCCACGCGCGTCCCGATGACGGGAACGGCCAGGTCATGGCACAGTTCCGCCCAACCCGACTGCGTGCCGTGGCGGTACGGCAGCAGGCACGCGCCGAGGTCGGCGAGCCACGTGGCGAGCTCGTCGTCGTCCAGCCGCGGGCCGCGTTCGACGCGGACGCCGTCGGCGTCGCGGGCAAGCAGTTCGATGGATGCCGCAGCCTCGGCATCCCGCACCCTCTCGTTCAGCCGCACGACGCCCTCGACGCGGGCGCCCTGCGACCGCAGGTCGGCGATGGCCCGGACGAGGGTGGCGGTCGTCCCGACGCCGTCGATGTTGGGGCGCAGATCCCGCAGGTGCACGCCGATGCGGACGGCCTCGTGCGCGGTGCCGACGGGGCGCTCGCCGTCGCCGAGCAGGGTCGGATGGGCGATGACGACGGGCGCGCGTCCGGTGCGGGCGCGCACGTCCGCCGCGGCCGTGTCGGTCAGCGCGATCAGGACCGCGGCGCCTTCGGCGAGAACCGCGACCGCGGCGTGGTGGTCGCTCTGGTCGACCAGCTGAGGGTTCTCCAGGTCGTGGACCGTGTAGACCAGGGGGCGACCGAGAGCGCGCAGGGTCGCGACCGTCTGCGCCAACTCGGACGGACGGTACGACTCGATGCCGAAATGCACGTGGACCAGGTCGAAGTCGTCGGCGTTCGCGCGCAGCCACGCGGGCAGCAGCACCTGCGGCGGCCACCATTGTCCGGCCGGCGCGCCCGGGGGCGGCGGGTCGGCGAGCAGGTGGACGTGCTCCGGGTCCGTGACGGCGGTGACGTACGGGTGCGCCGACGGCACGGCCGCGACGCGGACCGGGGGAACGGTGGTGACGACGATCTTCTCTCCTCCTCGTGCGTGCGGGCATGGCGGTGCGCGTACCGCATCGCCAGGCACATCGCAATGCAACGGGGCGGTTGGGACGACGACGACACCGACGGATACGTTCTCATCATGGGTGGCGAGCACACGCGGGACGGAAGCCTTGCGGACCACGACGACGCGGTGATAGCGCGTCGAGCCCATTACGCCGTCTTCTTCGGCGACGTCCCTCCTCCCGCCGGGTACGGGGTGGTCGTGGGCAACTGCCAGGCCGAATCCCTCCGCCTCGTCATCTCGTCCGACGCGCTCCCCGCCGTACGCGTGCCCGCGGTGCACGAACTCACGAGCGCCGACGCGGAGCGCCTGCACCGCCTCCTCGCCGGGGCGGCCTTCCTCGTCGCGCAGCCCATCCGGGACGATTACCGCGGGATGCCGTTGGGCACCGCGCAGCTGCGCCGATCGCTCCCCGCCGCGGCCCGCACCGTGACGGTGCCCGCCGTGCGCTTCGCCGGACTGCACCCGTTCCAGGCGGTGCTGCGCCTGGCCGACTTCCCCGAGGATCCGCCGCTGGTGGCGTATCACGACGTCCGAACGGTCGCCCGTGCCGCCGGCCTCGCCGTGCCCGCGTCCCTTCCGCCCGCCGCGGTGCGCGCGATCGCCGAGGCGTCCCGTGCCGAGCTGCGACGCCGTGAGGGACTCGGTCTCGATGTCGCGGCATCCGATCTTCTCGAGCCGGTGGTCGCGGACCTCGCGCGCACGGTCAACCACCCGGGCAACGCGCTCTTCCTCCCGCTGGGGGCGCGGATCGTCGCGGCGCTCGGGGCCCCGGGACGCGTGGTCGATCCGGGCCGCCCGATCCTCGCATCCGTCCGCGCGCCGCTCGAGGAATGGGTCGTCGACGCGTGGCGGCTCGACAGCGCGCCCCGCCCGGACTGGACGGTCGGTGGCGAGACCGTCCCCGCCGACGTCGTCCGCGAGGCGCACCTGGCGTATTACGCCGAGCGCCCCGCCCTTCTCGCCGCGGTCGTCGACCGGATGACCCCGCTCATCCGCACCTGGAGCACCGCCCGATGACCACGATCCCGGATGCCGCCCCGCCCGTCCTCCTCGTCCACCCCGGCACGCACGGGGTCGCCGTCTACGCCCGCGACACGGCGGCCGAGGTGGTGCGCCTGGACGGCCGCGCGCGGGTCGCCACCCCGGACGCCGTCGCCGCGCTCGCGCCCGGCACCCCGGTGCACGCGCACGTGACCGACCGATTGTGGGGCGCTTCGCCCGAAGAGGCGACGCATCACGTGACGGCGCTCGCGGCGCGGCATCCGCTCACCGTCACCCTGCACGACGTCCCGCAGGAGTCCGACGGCCCGCGCAACCGGCCCCGGCGGGCGGCGTTCTACCGCGCCGTCACCGAGGCCTCGCGGGGAGTGGTCGTCAACAGCGCGCACGAGCGCGAGCTGCTGCGCGAAGAGGGCGTCTGGAGCGGCGCGGTCGGCGTCGTCCCCCTGCCCGTCGATTCGGCGCGCGCCGTGCGCAACCACGAGGGAGATGACGACGCCGTCGGCGTCCTGGGCTACTTCTACCCGGGCAAGGGGCACGACGAGGCGCTGGCCGCGGCGGTCACCGCGGGGGTCGCGCGGCTGACGGTGCTCGGACGCGCCTCCGACGGGCACGCCGCGGATCTCGAGGCCTTCGTCCGCCGCGCCGAGGCGCTGGGGGTCGCCGTCGAGGTGACGGGGTGGCTCGACGACGTCGACATGGCGGCTCGCGTGGCCCGCGTCGCCGTGCCCGTGATCGCGCACCGCCACGTCTCGGCGTCGGGATCCCTGGCGTCGTGGGTCGGGTGGGGCCGGCGACCCGTGGCCGTGCGCAATCGCTACGTCGACGAGATGGCGCGACTCCGACCCGGAACGCTGGCGGTCGTCGAGGCCGGCGAGCTCGCCCGCGCAGTCGCCGCCGCCCGCGCCGACGCATCGTCGACATGGCACGGGGCCGACCCCGTGCCGTTCGGCCGTACCGACGGCGCACGCGCGTACCTGCGCTGGTGGAGCGGGGTGTCCGCGTGATCCCCGAGGGATGGAACGACCGGATGCCGTGGGTCCCGGGCAATCGCTGGGACCTCGTCGCCCACCGACGGCCGCGTCCCCCGCGGGTCAGCGTCATCGTCACGCATTACTCGCAGCCCGACGAGCTGGCGCGTACGCTCGCAGCGCTCGCCCGACAGGACCACCCCCGCGAGTTGCTCGAGATCATCGTCGCCGACGACGGTTCTCCCCGGGTTCCCGTGGTTCCCGAGGGAGTGCGTCTCGTGCGCCAGGACGACCTCGGTTTCCGCGCGGCCGCCGCCCGCAACCTGGGTGCATCCGCCGCCACCGGCGACGTCCTCTGCTTCCTGGATGCCGACACCACCCCCGAACCCGCCTACATCCGCCACCTCTCCCGGCTGCCCGCTCTGCTGCCCGAGGCCGTGACGGTGGGGCGCCGGCGTCACGCCGATCTGTCCGGGCTCGCGGCCGACGAACCGATCGAGGCGATCGGCCCGCGGCACGAGCTGACCGAACCCGCGTGGCTGCGAGAGGCCTACGCGCGCACCGGTGATCTGCTGCGCGCCGACGATCGGTCCTACCGCTACGTCATCAGCGCGGTCCTCGCCTGCTCGCGGGCGTTCTTCGACGAGGTGGGCGGTTTCGACGAGACCTTCTCGTCCTATGGGGGCGAGGACTGGGAGTGGGCGCACCGGGCCTGGCAGTCGGGCGCCGTCCTCGCCCATGTGCGCGACGCGGTGGCGTGGCACGACGGTCCCGACTGGGCCGATCGCGACGGCGTCGACCGCGCGGACGAGGGCAACCGCCAGAGCCTCCTGCTCACGCGGCGGATCCCGGTCGAGGGTTCCGGGGCGCGCGGGGTGCTCTCGCGTGACGCTGATCTGCTCGTCGTGCTGCCCGGGACGCCCTCGCCCGCGGCGGCATTCGTCTGCGCGGATTCGTTCCTCGCGGCGTATCCCCACTCCGCGGTGACGATGGATGCC
>NZ_QAJB01000100.1:0-7880 GCF_003061325.1 Microbacterium sp. HMWF026 | reverse complement strand
GTCCGACGCTGACACCGACCGGGGAGGGGCGACCCGCCCCTCCCCGGTTCCCTTCCCCCCGTTTTGGAGCTCCACCGTGACCGATTCCGCTTCACCCCTCGGCGACGACACGCCCGACGACCACGCCGACGGGCCGCGGGCGACCCGGCGACGGATCGCGCTGACCGTCGGCGGCATCCTGGTCGCCGGCGGTCTCGCCGTCGCCGTCTGGGCGATCGCGAACGCCGCCGCCCCTGCACCGTCGCCCGAGGCGGCGCCGACGTCGGCGGTGGCGAGCTCACCGTCTTCGTCTGCGCCGGTCGCCCCGAGCACGCCCACCCCGACGTCCGTCGCGTCGCCCGAGGTCTCGGCATCCGCTCCCCCGACCGACGCCGTACCGCCGGCGGCGAACGCCCCCGTGATCGATGACTTCACCGTCGATCCCGTCGTGGCGGTGTGCAGTGACGAGCGCGAGAGCACGGTTCCCCTGCGCTTCTCGTGGAGCACCTCGGGCGCCGACCGCGCGTGGATCGGCATCGCCACGAGCGATGCATCGGTGCAACCGACCGCCGAGGTCGCGACGGCCGACGCCGCTTACACCGGGGTGTCGTTCGCCTGTCGCGATGCCGACCAGGTCTTCACCTTGACCGTGCAGGGTTCGGGTGGAACGACGAGCAGGACGATCGCGATCCCCCGGGAGCTCGGCTGACCCACGCCCCGCACCCGTTCGGTCCGGCTGTTCACCCCACCCCGTCGAGCATCGCGCGGGAGCGCGCGGTCTGCTCGCGCAGCGCGTCGGCGAGGGCGGCGACGGCGGGGATGCGCATCGCGTCCGCGCGCACGATCATCCAGTAGGGCAGACGTTCGGTGACCAGCTCGGGCAGCAGGCGCACGAGGTCGTCGTGCCGGTCGGCCACGAAGCACGGCAGCATCCCGATCCCCGCCCCGGCGCGCGTGGCCTCGACCTGCACGAGCACGTTCGTCGAGGTGACGCCGTCGCGCATCCGCGGCACCACGCGGCGCGGCAGGTCCAGCGCCTCGACCTGCAGCATCGCGTCGACGAAGTACACCAGGCGGTGCTGCTGCAGCTCGTCCATGTCGCGCGGCGCGCCATGGGCGGCGAGGTAGGCACGCGAGGCGTACATCCCGAGCGTGTACGAGCCGAGTTCGAGGGTGGTTCCGCGCGAGGTCTGCGGCTGCCCGACGACCACCTCGAGGTCGAGGCCCGGTCGGTGCAGGGCCGCGCGGCGCTGCGCGGCCACGATCTCGACGGTGAGCTCGGGATGCCGCTGCCGCAGCCGAGCGATCGCGGGAGCCGCGATGAACGCACTGAAGCCGTCGGTCGCCGACATGCGCACGACCCCGGCGACCGGGTCGGGCTCCTCTCCCCCGGCAGCGAGCTGCAACAGGGCGGCCTCGATGCGTCCCGCGGTCTCACTCGCGTGTCGCCCGAGCGCGGTGAGCTCCCACCCGCGGCCCGACTGAGCCACGACGCGTCCGCCGAGCGCGTCCTCGAGAGCGGCGATCCGCCGGGCGACGGTGGTGTGGTCGACCCCGCGCACCTGGGCCGCGGCGCTGTACGTGCCGGTTCGAGCGACGGCCAACAGCATGAGCAGGTCGTCGGCGCGGGGGGTCGTGGCATCCATTGTGCAATTGTGCACATCGGGTCAGCGCAAGTGGGCATTGTCGCGTGCACAGGTGGCACTCAGACTGGGGCGCGGATGTCACCGTCGACACCGAAGGAGCAGCATGGATTCCCCCACCACCGCGTCGCGCGACAGCGCCGGCGCCCCCGCCTCGAACCGGATCCGCCGGGTCGTCGCCGCCTCGATGGCCGGCACGGTCGTCGAGTGGTACGAGTTCTTCCTCTACGCCACCGCCGCGAGCCTGGTCTTCGGCACGTTCTTCTTCCCCTCGTCGGGGTCGCAGCTCGACGGCATCATCGCCGCGTTCGTGACCTACGCGGTGGGCTTCGTCGCGCGTCCCCTGGGCGGCATCGTCTTCGGTCAGATCGGCGACCGATTCGGCCGCAAGCCGACGCTGCAGGCGACGATCATCATCGTCGGCGCCGCGACCTTCCTGATGGGATGCCTCCCCGGTTTCGCCTCGGTCGGTTACTGGGCGCCCGCGATGCTCGTCGCGCTGCGCTTCATCCAGGGCTTCGCCGTGGGTGGGGAGTGGGGCGGGGCCGTGCTGCTCGTCGCCGAGCAGAGCCCCGACCGTCGTCGCGCGTTCTGGTCGAGCTGGCCGCAGGCCGCCGTGCCCGTGGGCAACCTGCTGGCCACCCTGGTGCTGCTGATCACGTCGTTCGTGCTGAGCCCCGCCGCGTTCCTCGAGTGGGGGTGGCGCATCGCGTTCTGGCTCTCGGCCGTGATCGTGCTGGTCGGCTTCTGGATCCGCCGTCACGTCGAAGAGGCGCCGATCTTCCTCGAGGCCAAGGCGCAGGTCGAGAAGGACAAAGCCACGTCGTTCGGCGTCGTCGAGGTGCTGCGCCGCTACCCCAAGGGCGTCGTCCAGGCCATGGGCGTGCGCTTCGCCGAGAACATCGTCTACTACATCGTCGTCAGCTTCTCGATCGTCTACCTCAAGGTCGTGCACTCGTACGACACGAGCCAGCTGCTGCTCGCTCTGCTCATCGCGCACGTCGTCCACTTCGCCGTGATCCCGCCCCTCGGCCGCCTCGCCGACCGCGTGGGTCGCCGACCGGTGTACCTCGCGGGGGCGATCCTCAGCGCCACCTGGGCGTTCTTCGCCTTCCCGATGTTCGACACGCTCAACCCGGTGATCATCGTGCTCGCCGTCACCATCGGTCTGGTCTTCCACGCCGGCATGTACGCCCCGCAGCCGGCCGTCATGGCCGAGCTGTTCCCGACGCGCATGCGGTACTCGGGCGTCTCGCTCGGTGCGCAGGTCACGGCGATCCTCGCCGGCTCGCTCGCCCCGATCCTCGCGACGCAGTGGCTGCGCGACTTCGGGTCGTGGCTGCCGATCGCGCTGTACATCGTCGTGGCGTGCGTCGTCACCTCGATCGCCGTGCTGTCGTTGAAGGAGACGCGGGGCATCTCGCTCCGCGACATCGACGCCGCCGACGCGGCGCGTACCGCCGACCGCTCCACCACCGTCGGCGCGAAGGGAGCTCGATGAGCATCGACCTGTCCGGCCGCCGCGCCCTCGTCACGGGGGGCGCGAGCGGCATCGGCGAGGCGATCGCCCGCTCGTTCGCCGCGGCCGGGGCGACGGTGACGGTCGCCGACGTCAACGGCGAGGCGGCCCGGACGGTCGCGGACGACATCGGGGGAGCGGCGTGGGCGGTGGACCTCTCGGACACCGCCGCGCTGCACGCCCTGACGCTCGACACCGACATCCTGGTGAACAACGCCGGCATCCAGCATGTCAGCCCGATCGAGGACTTCGCCCCCGAGCGCTTCTCATTCATGCTGCGGCTCATGCTCGAGGCGCCGTTCCTGCTCATCCGGGCGGCTCTGCCGGGCATGTACGAGCGGGGCTTCGGTCGGATCCTCAACGTCTCGAGCGTGCACGGCATCCGCGCCTCGGCCTACAAGTCGGCGTACGTCACCGCCAAGCACGGGCTGGAGGGGCTGTCGAAGACCACGGCGCTCGAGGGCGGCGCGCGCGGGGTCACGAGCGTGTGCATCGACCCCGGATACGTGCGCTCGCCGCTCGTCGAGAAGCAGATCGCGGACCAGGCGCGGGCCCACGGCATCCCGGAATCCGAGGTGCTCGAGACCGTCCTGCTGCAGGATGCCGCCGTCAAACGGCTCGTCGAGCCGGCCGAGGTGGCCTCGCTCGCGCTGTGGCTCGCGGGACCGGATGCCGCCATGGTCACCGGCACGAGCTACGTCATAGACGGCGGCTGGTCGGCGCACTGACCCCGCCGTCGCGCGCGTCGCGACGGGACCGGGTTCCACGCCGCTCGGGTTTCGGTCTCGTAAAGATGTGTTGAATCGCCTTTGTCGGGGCGTTCGCGCCGACCAAGATGGCCGAAGGCCTGCGGCGTCTGTCGCGGGCGACTCTTCTCAGCAGAGGTAACAAATGACACTGCACTCGCGTGGGCGCGGCCGCTTCGGCCTCGTCATCGGCGCCGCCCTCGGCGCATCGGCCCTCGTCCTGGCAGGCTGCTCCGGCGGAGGCGACGACGCCGCGTCGGGCGGCGGCTCGGGCGACCCGCTGGTTGTCGGCACCACCGACAAGATCACTTCGATCGACCCGGCCGGCTCGTACGACAACGGCTCCTTCGCCGTGATGACCCAGGTCTACCCCTTCCTCATGACCAGCCAGTACGGCACGTCCGAGGTCACCCCCGACATCGCCGAGTCGGCGGAGTTCACGACCCCGACCGAGTACACCGTGAAGCTGAAGTCGGGCCTGAAGTTCGCCAACGGCCACGACCTCACCTCGTCCGACGTGAAGTTCTCGTTCGACCGCCAGGTCGCGATCAACGACCCCAACGGTCCCGCCTCGCTGCTCGGCAACCTCGACAGCGTCGCGACGCCCGACGACACCACGGTCGTCTTCACCCTCAAGAACGGCAACGACCAGATCTGGCCCCAGATCCTGTCGAGCCCCGCGGCGCCCATCGTCGACGAAGAGGTCTTCTCGGCCGACGCCGTCACCGCGGACGACACCATCGTCGAGGGCAAGGCCTTCGCCGGTCAGTACACGATCGAGTCGTACAAGCCCAACGAGCTCATCTCGTACGCGCCGTACGCCGACTACCAGGGCTCGCTGCCCGCCGCCGCGAACAGCGGGATCTCGACCAAGTACTACGCCGACTCCTCGAACCTCAAGCTCGACGTGCAGTCGGGTGCGATCGACGTCGCCTACCGCAGCCTGAGCGCGACCGACGTCGCCGACCTGCAGAACGACGACGCGGTCAAGGTCATCGACGGCCCCGGCGGCGAGATCCGCTACATCGTCTTCAACTTCGACACCATGCCGTTCGGCGCCAAGACGGGCGAGGCGGATGCCGCCAAGTCCCTGGCCGTGCGCCAGGCGGCGGCCGACCTCGTCGACCGTCAGGCCATCGCCACCGACGTGTACAAGGACACCTACTCGCCGCTGTACTCGTACGTCCCGCAGGGTCTCGCGGGCGCCAACGAGGCGCTCAAGGACCTGTACGGCGACGGTGAGGGCGGCCCCGACGCGGCCAAGGCCAAGGCGACCCTCGAGGCCGCCGGGGTCCAGACGCCCGTCACGCTCAACCTGCAGTACAACGGCGACCACTACGGCCCCTCGTCGGGCGACGAGTACGCCGCGGTCAAGGCGCAGCTCGAAGAGAGCGGCCTGTTCACCGTCAACCTCGCGCAGACCGAGTGGGTGCAGTACCAGAAGGACCGCAAGGCCGACTCGTACCCCGCGTACCAGCTCGGCTGGTTCCCGGACTACTCGGATGCCGACAACTACCTGACGCCGTTCTTCACGCAGGACAACTTCCTGCTGAACCACTACGACAACGCCGAGGTGCAGCAGCTCCTCGTCGACCAGGCGACGCAGACCGACAAGACCACGCGCGAGCAGGAGATCGGCGAGATCCAGGACAAGGTGGCCGCCGACGTGTCGACGCTGCCGCTGCTCCAGGGCAAGCAGGTCGCGATCGTGGGCGCGAGCGTGGAGGGTGCCGTCCTCGACGGCTCGTTCAAGTTCCGCTTCGCTCCGCTGCACAAGTAAGACCGACACGGCGCTTCGTCGCGTCCGTTCGCCTGACGACCGAGGGTCACGTACCCTCGGTCGTTGGGCGAAAGCGGAGCGACGGAGCGCCGTTTCCCCCTCGAGTGAGGTCTCTCCCGTATGGTCACCGCCGTCGACGCCGCCGACATCGCCAAACCCGTCGCCCCCAAGGGTGGCGGCCTGTGGCGCTACATCCTCGTCCGCCTGCTGCTCATCATCCCGACGGTGTTCATCCTCGTCACCGTGGTGTTCGTGCTGATGCGCATCACCGGTGACCCGATCACCGCGGCGCTGGGTGGGCGCCTTCCCCCCGACCAGCTCGAGGCGCGCATCGCGCAGGCCGGCTACGACCGCCCGCTGATCGTGCAGTACTTCGAGTACGTCGGCGGCATCCTGCGCGGCGACTTCGGCACCACGCTCACCGACAACCGTCCGGTGATCGAGATCCTGCTGCAGTACGGCTCGGCCACCCTCGAGCTGGCGATCTACGCCCTCATCGTGGCGCTGCTCATCGGCATCCCGTTCGGTCTGCTCGCGGCCTACCGTCGCGACCGCTGGCAGGACGCGACGCTGCGCATCGGGGCGATCCTGGGCTACGCCACCCCGATCTTCTTCGTCGGCCTGCTGCTCAAGCTGGTGTTCGCCGTCTGGCTGAGCGTCCTCCCCGTCGCGGGACGCGCGAACACCCGCACCGAGCTCAAATTGTCGACGCTCGACAACCCCTCGGGCATCTATCTGCTCGACGCGATCCGCCTGGGCGACGGCGCGGCGGTGGGCGACGTGCTCACCCACGCGATCCTGCCGGGTGTGGCCCTCGGCATCCTGACCGCGGGCATCTTCCTGCGCCTGGTGCGCACCAACGTCATCGGCACGCTCGGCGCGCAGTACGTCACCTCGGCGCGGTCGCGCGGCGTGGGCGAGTACCGCCTGGTCACCAAGCACGCGTACCGCCCCGCGCTCATCCCGATCATCACGGTCATCGGCCTGCAGATCGCGCTGCTGCTGTCGGGCGCGGTGCTGACCGAGACCACCTTCGAGTGGAAGGGACTGGGCTTCATGCTGAGCGAGTACCTCAAGGCCCGCGACTTCGTGGCCGTGCAGGGCATCGTCGTGATGATCGCCGTGCTGGTCGCCTTCACCAACTTCCTCGTCGACGTCATCGCGGCGATCATCGACCCGCGAGTGAGGTACTGACATGACGGACGCCACGACCCCCACGCCGACGGGCGCGGTGAGCGACCGCAAGGTGCCGCTGCGCGATCGCCTGCCCGTCGTCTCGCACCTGCGCCGCAGCGTCGGTCTGCAGCGCACCATGCTCGTGATCGGCCTGATCATCACGACGGTCTTCGTCATCACCGCGGTCTTCGCGCCGCTTCTCGCGCCGTACGGCTTCGCGGACCAGGATGCCGACGGCGTCAAGTTCGGCACGCAGCAGGCCCCCGGCGGCCTCAACCTGCTGGGCACGACCGTCGGCGGGTACGACGTGCTGTCGCGCATCATCTGGGGCGCCCAGACCGCGCTGCTGGTGATCGTGTGCGCGATCGCGTTCTCGATCTTCCTCGGCATCTTCCTCGGACTGGTCGGCGGGTACTTCGGCGGCTGGCTCGACCGCATCCTCGTGGTGCTGTGCGACGCCATCTACGCCTTCCCGTCGCTGCTGCTGGCCATCGTCATGTCGATCGCGATCACGCGCGGGCAGTCGACCCTGTGGGGCGGCATCCTCGCCACCGCCATCTCGATCACCGTCGTGTTCGTGCCGCAGTATTTCCGCGTCATCCGCGCCGAGGTGGTGCGGGTCAAGGCCGAGCCGTTCGTCGAATCGGCCCGAGTGATCGGCGTGCCGACCGCACGCATCCTGCTGCGTCACGTGCTGCGCAACTCCACGCGCTCGCTGCCGGTGGTCGTGACGCTGAACGCCTCCGAGGCGCTGCTGACCCTCGCGGGTCTGGGCTTCCTGGGCTTCGGCATCGAGGCCACCGCCGCCGCCGAGTGGGGTTACGACCTCAACCGCTCGGTCAGCGACGTCACCAGCGGCATCTGGTGGACGGCGATCCCGCCGGGCATCGCGATCGTGCTGGCGGTGCTGGGCATCACCCTCGTGGGCGAGAGCCTGAACGACCTCAGCGACCCGCGTCTGCGCACGCGGCGCCGCGCCGGCCGCGCGCCCGCGCCGGTCACGGCGGTCGACCCCTCGACGTCCCCCGCCGAGGCGT
>NZ_QAJB01000099.1:0-3886 GCF_003061325.1 Microbacterium sp. HMWF026 | reverse complement strand
GGCTGATCCAGCCGTCGCCGCGAGCGTGGGAGCATCGCACGACGCCCCGGTGCCCTCGGGTGCTCCCGCAGCGGCTGAGGCTCCCGCGTATCCCGGCTCCCCGGGCGCTCCGGCGCACACCGGCGCACCGGCATATCCCGGTGCTCCGGCCGACGCCGGTGCTCCCGCTTACCCGGGTGCGTCGGCGCACCCCGGTGCTCCCGCCTACCCGGGCGCTCCCGCCGACGCCGGTGCTTCCGTCTACCCCGGTGCTCCCACCTACCCGGCTGCGTCGGCGCACCCCGGTGCTTCCGCCTACCCCGCCGCCGGAGCCACCGGTGCCTACGCGCCCCACGCAGCCCCGCGTACGGACATCTCCACGAACACCGTGTGGATCTGGCTGCTGGTGTTCCTTCCGCTGCTGGGTGTCATCGGACTGTTCCTCTTCGATTGGTCGACCTACCTGCAGGAGTCGGTCTACGCCGAGATATACGGTCTGGGTCCTACGCCCGATGCGATCCTGGTCAACGCGGTCACCTCGGTGCTGAGCATCGCCTTCTACGCGGTGACCGTGCTGTTCGCCTTTTTGGACTGGCGGCAGTTGCGAGCCCGCGGCGTCGAACGGCCGTTCCACTGGGCCTGGAGCTTCCTCGTCATCGTCATGTCGAGTGCCCTGGTGTACATCATCGGTCGGGCGGTGGTCGCCCGCCGTCGTACCCGCGCCGGTCTCGGACCCATGTGGGTGGCGATCGCCGTCAACGTCGTCGCACTCGTCGCGCTAATCGGTTTCCTGACCGTCCTGATCGTCCAACTCATCCCGCTGTTCGAGGCGCTCGCCCTCTCGAACACGTACTGACCACTCGGGCGAGGGGCCGTCGGACGATGGCCCCTCGCCCGCAATGATGTGTCGATGTGTGACGCCGTGTCTCGTCACGTGACGCGCGCGGAGCCCGACCCTCTGAGCGCTCATACGCTCCTGGAACCGGCGCCCGACGCCGCGTCAACCGGGAGTAAAAGCATGTCCACGACGTCCATCGCCCAGCAGATCGACGACTTCAACACGGGATTCGAAGCGCAGATCGGAGACCGACTCGCCGGGGTCTTCGCCGGCGAGCAAGAAGACCTCCGCGCCGACGGCATTCCCGCGGGGGCACTCGGTGTCGGCGACGAGGCCCCCGACGCCTCGCTGCTCACCGCCGACGGGCAGACCACCTCGCTCTCCGCAGCCCTCGGCGGGGCGGTCGGCGTCGTCGTCTTCTACCGCGGCGCATGGTGCCCGTACTGCAACATCACCCTGCGCACCTACCAGCAGGAACTCGTCCCCGCCCTCCGCGAACGCGGAGCCCAGCTCATCGCCGTCTCTCCGCAGACGCCCGAGGGATCCGCCAAGATCACCGACGACGCCGCGCTCGACTTCGCCGTCCTCTCCGACCCCGCCAACGCGCTCGCCGAGGGCTTCGGCATCGTCACCGAGCCCAGCGCCGATGCACGCGCAGCCCACACCGAGCTCGGCTTCGACGTCGCCGACAGCAATGCCGATGACACCGCCCGGATTCCCTTCCCCTCGGTGTACGTGATCGACGCCGAGGGGCGCATCCGCTTCGCCGACATCCACGTCGACTACACCACCCGCACCGAGACCGACGAGATCGTCCGCGCCGTCGACGCCCTCGGGAACGCCTGAACCCCGCGGGGCGTGGCGCGGCCGACTCGGCCGAGCGTCGCGCCCCGCACACCCTGTCGCGTCGCGCCCCCGTAGGGCCGGCAGCCTCAGTCGCGACGGGGGCCGCGGGTCGCCATAACGGCGTCGAGCAGCGCGTGCGCCGTGTCGTCCTTCGTCCCGGATGCCGTGGCCACGACCTCGCCGCCCGCACCGACGATCGTGAGGGCGTTGTCGGTCGTCTCGAAACCCCGGGTCCATCCCACCGCGTTCGCGGCGAGCAGGTCGACGCCCTTCCTCGCCGCTTTGGCGCGTGCGCGCTCGAGCAGTTCCGCGTCGTCGGCGACCGTCTCGGCGGCGAAGGCCACGATGGTCTGTCCCTCCCGACGCGCCGCGACGAGCCCCGCGACCACGTCGCGGTTTTCGCGCAGTTCGAGGGTCAGTCCGCCGGGGGAGTCCTGTTTGCGCACCTTCTGCTCGGACACCGACGCCACGGAGTAGTCGGCGACCGCCGCGGCCATGACGATGACATCGGCGTCGGGGGAGATGGCATCCATCGCCGTTCCGAGTTCGTCGGCGGTGCTCACGGCCACGACCTCGACCCGCGGGTCGGGGCGGACGTCGGCGTCGAGGTGCGCCGCGACCAGGGTCACCCGCGCCCCGCGGTCCGCGGCGGCCCGCGCGAGTGCGACCCCCTGTCGACCGCTCGAGCGGTTGCCGAGGAAGCGCACCGGGTCGATCGGTTCGCGCGTGCCCCCGGCGCTGATGACCACCGACAGGCCCTCGAGGTCGCGCGGACGCTCGACGAGGGCGAGGGCGGCGGCGACGATCTGCTCGGGTTCCGACATGCGACCGGGTCCCGTGTCGCCCCCGGTGAGCTCGCCGTCGGCGGGACCGACCACGTGGATGCCGCGCTCCCGCAGCACGCGCATGTTGTGGGTGGTCGCGGGGTGGCGCCACATCTCGGTGTGCATCGCGGGAGCGACGACCACCGGTGCGGTGGTGGCCAGCAGCGTCGTCCCGAGCAGGTCGGAGGCGAGCCCCGCCGTCATTGACGCGAGCGTGTTGGCCGTTGCGGGTGCCACGATCACGAGGTCGGCCGCCTGGCCGAGGGCGACGTGCCGCACCCGGGCGACGTCGTCGTGCACCGAGGTGGTCACGGGGTTGCGGCTCAGGGCCTCCCACGTGGGCTGGCCGACGAAGCGCAGGGCATCGACGGTGGGGACGACGTGCACGTCGTGCCCCGCCTTGACCAGCAGACGGACCAGGCTCACGCTCTTGTAGGCGGCGATGCCCCCGGTGACTCCCACGACGACGAACATGGCTCCAGTCTTTCAGGCCGCGTCGCGGATCGGGATGCCCCGGCCGCACCGGCGCGCGGGTAGCGTGGACGCAATGTGCACCGTGGTCATCCACGTCCCCGCGACGCCGGCGCAACCGGTCCATCTGCTCGCCGTGCGCGACGAGGACCGCGAGCGACCATGGCGTCGGCTGGGACCCTGGTGGCCGGAGCGGCCCGGCATCCTGGGGGTCCGCGACGACCGCGCGGGCGGTGCGTGGCTGGCCGTCGACCCCGACGCGTCGCGACTGGCCGTTCTGCTCAACCGCGAGGACCTCTCGGGCCGCGGTGATGACGAGGTCGTCAGCCGAGGCGCCATCCCGCTCGACGCGGTGGGCGGCGGCATCCCGGAGCATCCGGCGACCCGCGGCTTCAACCTCGTCGAGGTGGATGCCGACGGTGCCCACCTCGTCGAGTGGGATGGCCTGACCGCCCGTCGCAGCCGCCTCGCGCCGGGCATCCACATGGTTGCGCACCACGCGGTCGACGACCCGGGCACCCCGCGCATCGCGCGGTGGCTCGAGGAGTTCCGCTCCGCCGGGATCGCGGACGGATCCGAGTGGTGGATGCCGTGGCTCGGCGTGGTCGAGCGTTCCACGCTCGACCCGACGTCGTCGGTGCTGCGGCGTGACGCGCACGACGAGCACGTGCTCGAATCGCTCCTCGTGTGCGCGGCCACGGTGGGTTCCGCGGGCGTCGAGGTGCGCGAGGCGATGCCGGCCACCCCGGGCGACTGGGACGACGGGCTCGTCGAGGGTCTGCGGTCCGGCATCCGTTCCTCCCCGGTGGGTGCACCGGGTCATTCGTCCACCGTCGGGGAGGCCGGACGGTCGGGGGCACCGGCTGCGCAGTAGGCTGGAACGATCCCGCCTCCGTAGCTCAGGGGATAGAGCGCCGCACTCCTAACG
>NZ_QAJB01000098.1:0-2991 GCF_003061325.1 Microbacterium sp. HMWF026 | reverse complement strand
CCGGGTACACCAGGGTCGTCACATCCGTCAGGCCCGAGCGCCGCCGGTATGCGTCGGCGAGGCGGTGCACGCTGCGCGGGCCGCCCACCGGGTCATCGCGACCCACCATCAGCAGCATCGGCACGTCGCGGCCGAGGTCGCGCCGAGGTCGCCCCAGGAGCCTGAGCGTCTCGAGGGGGCCGAACAGGCGTGCGAGGGGCGTCGACGTGGTCAGAGGATCGGCGACGAAATCGCGACCGACCTGCTCGTCGCTCGACAACCACTGCATGCCCGACCCGCCCAGGTGCTTCCACGGCGCGTTGAGATCGCCGGCGTTCAGCGCCCCGGGCCAGCGCAGAGCGGAACCGCTCAGCACAACCGCGTCATAGGCATCCGGATGCCGATCCAGCAGCATCTGCGCGAGGAACGACCCCCACGAGTGCCCGAGCAGCACCAGCGGCAGGTCGGGGTGCTCGTCGTGGATGCGCTGCGTGAGGGTCCACACCGCGTCCCGCGCGGCGCCGAGGCCGCCGGGTCCGAGGCGGCCGAGCTTGCGATGATCGCCGCCCCACTGCGCGAGACCGGTGCGACCGTGGCCGCGGTGGTCGTCGGCGTAGACGGTGTACCCGTCGGCGACGAGGGCGTCGATCAGGGCGCCGTAGCGCCCCGCGTGCTCGCCGACCCCGTGCAGCAGTTGCACGACCGCGCGCGGGGCGGCCGCGTCGTAGACGTCGTAGACGATGGGGATGCCGTAGGCGTCGACGAACTCGGGCGTGGGCCGAGCATAAGGGGAGGCGGTCGACCGCGCCGATGGGGGCGACCGCACTATTCCGTTAGCAAGGCTAATGAGCTAGGCTCACGATCAGGAACATGAACGATCGCGTCGACGAATCCCCCCTTCCCGACCAGGGTCATGACCTCAGCGCCGCAGCTTCCGAGCTGCGCATGGCCACGTTCCGCCTGGCCCGCCGCCTTCGCGCGCAGCGGGCCGTCGACACCATGAGCGACGGGCAGTTCGCCGTCCTCGCGGCCCTCACGGTGCACGGCGCGCACACGCTCGGCCAGCTGGCCGACCGCGAGCGCGTCACCGCCCCGTCGATGAACCGCACGGTGTCACTCCTCGAGGATGCCGGGTACGTCACCCGCATCCCCGACGAGGTCGATCGTCGGCGCGTGACGATCGACCTCACCGACTTCGGGCGCACGATCGTGGACGAGACCGTCCGTCGCCGTGACGCCTTCGTGGAGGAGGCCCTCGCCGAGCTCACTCCCGACGAGCGCGACACCCTGGCCCGTGCCGCCGTGATCATGAGGAAGGTGGCCGACAGATGAGCACCTCGATGTTCCGGTCGCTGTCGATCTTCAACTACCGCGTCTGGTTCGTCGGAGCGCTCGTCTCGAACGTCGGCGCCTGGATGCAGGCCACCGCTCAGAACTGGGTGGTCCTGACGCAGCTCACCGACAACGACGCCGCCGCCATGGGCGTGACCATGGCCCTGCAGTTCGCGCCCCCGCTGCTGCTCGTGGGCGTCACGGGCTGGGTCGCCGACCGCTTCGACCGGCGCCGGCTCATCATGTGCACCCAGTCGGCCCTGCTGCTGCTCGCGGTGACGCTCGGCATCCTGCTCCTGACCGGCGCGATGACGCTGCCCCTGATGTTCGGTTTCGCGCTGGCGCTCGGTGTGGTCACCGCGTTCGACAACCCCGCACGGCAGGCGTTCGTCTCCGACCTCGTCGCGCAGGAGAACGCCTCGAACGCCGTCGCCCTGAACGCGGCGTCCTTCAACACCGCCCGCCTGATCGGCCCCGCCGTCGCGGGAGTGATGATCGTGGCCGTCGGCACGGGTTGGGTGTTCCTCGTCAACGCGTTCACCTTCTTGGCGATGATCGCCGCCCTGCTGCTCATGCGCCCCCACGAGCTGGTCGTGCACCACAAGCGCGGCGGGCCCGCCCGCCTGGCCGACGGGTTCCGCTACGTCGCCCGGCGCCCCGACCTGGTCGTGACGTTCGTGATGGTGTTCCTGCTCGGCGCGTTCGGCATGAACTTCCCCATCTTCGCCTCGACGATGGCCCTCGAGTTCGGACGCGGCGCGGACGGCTTCGGCCTGCTGAGCTCGTTCGTCGCGATCGGTTCGCTCGCCGGTGCGCTGCTGGCCGCTCGGCGCGAGCGCGCCCGGATGCGCGTGGTCGTCCTGGGCGCGGGCGGCTTCGCCGTGGCATCCACCCTGTCGGTCTTCGCCCCCAGCTACGCCGCGTACGCCGCGACCCTCGTGCTGACCGGCTTCAGCGTCGTGACGACGCTCACCACGGCGAACGGGTACGTGCAGACCACGACCGACCCCGCGCTGCGCGGGCGTGTGCTGGCGCTGTACATGGCGATCCTGCTGGGCGGCACCCCGGTCGGCGCCCCCATCGTCGGCGCCGTCGCGGCCCAGTTCGGCCCCCGTGTCGCGATCGCCCTCGCGGCCGTCGTGGCGCTGATCGCGTGCGGCATCGGCATCGCGTGGACGCTGGCGTCGGGCCGGGTGCACCGTCACGAGACGAAGCGGTTCCGCCTGACCGTCGACGAGACGCGCCCCATCATGACCATCGCGCCCGAACCCGAGGACTTCAGCGACGAGATCGCCGGGACCACCCCGATCCCCCTGCCGCCGGGCGAGCGTTCACCGCGCGCCACTGCGCGCCCGCGGCACGGGGCCTGAGCGGCCGCGACCGGCCCTCAGACGTAGAAGCCCTGCGATTCGAGGACGGCGACGGCATCCTCGCGGCCCGAGACCTCCAGCTTCGCGTAGATCGAGCGCAGCTGCGATTTGACGGTGTTCAGCGACACCTGGAGGTCGGCGGCGATCTGCGGCAGGCTCGACGATCCGCGCAGCCGCAGGGCGAGGCGCTCCTCGCGCGGCGACAGGGCGGGCAGCGTCGCCGCGACGACACGGGTGGGAACGGCCGCCAGACCCGTGCGCACCGCCGCCACCGCATCGGCGACGTCGGGCCGGCGCTCCACGAGCATCG
>NZ_QAJB01000097.1:0-1275 GCF_003061325.1 Microbacterium sp. HMWF026 | reverse complement strand
CACCTGGCCCACGCCGTCGGCGAGCTGCGCCGCGCCGTCCTCGGACAGGGAGACTCCGGATGCCAGCTGCGCGGCGCCCGAGCTGAGCGCCTGCGCGCCGCTGCCGAACTGCCGCGCCCCGTCGGCGAGCTGCGTTCCTCCACCGGCGACGCCGTCGATGCCGCCGGCGATCGTGCCGAGTCCCGTCGCGGCCTCGCGCGCACCCCCGGCGAGGCCCGTGGCGCCGTCGGCGAGCTGTTGGTTGGCGGCGGCGATGGCGCGGATGCCGGCGGGCAGCTGCGCGGCCTGGCCGGCGAGCGAGCCGATCTGCGCGACCGTCTGCGTCGCCTGGGGCAGGGCGCGGTTCGCGGCGTCCGCGGCGTCGCGCAGCGCCTGGCATTGCTCGGCGGTGCCGGTGCATTCGTCGGCGGCCTTCTGCAGGGCGGCGGCGGCATCGACCAGGGCGGTGTTGACCTGCGGGGCGGCGTCGGCGAGCTTCTGCGCGTCGGTGGCGAAGCTCGGGGGGATCTGGTCGGCGAGCCCGTTGATCTGCGTCGCGAGCTGCTGGTTGCCCGCGGCGATGCCGTCGGCGCCGGTCGCGAGCTTGTCGACCCCTGCCGCGGCATCCCGTGTTCCCGTCGCCAGAGCGCTCGCGCCCGAGGCGAGCTTCGTCGCCCCGTCGGCGAGGGGGGCGGCGCCGGCCGCGAGCTGCGAAGCCCCGTCGGCGAGACCGGACGCGCCGGTCGAGAGCTGGCCCAGGCCGTCCTTCAGGGCGGTGGCCCCGTCGGCGGCCTGCGAGGCGCCGTCGGCGAGCTGATGCGCGCCGCTCGCCGCGGTGCCGAGCTGATCGCTCAGGGTGGTGAAACCGAGGAACACGTTCGTGAGGTACTGCGACGACAGCTCGGCCCCGAACACGCTGGAGGCGGTGGATGCCAACTGCGCGGTGATCGCGCCGTCGACCACGCGGGCGTCGGGAGCCGTCTGGACGTCGATGGTCGCCTTCTCGGGCGTCTCGCCCGGGCGGGTCGACAGCGAGGCGGCCGTGAAGTTCTCGGGGATCGTGACGACGGCGGTGTATGTGCCGTCCTTCAGCCCCGCGGCGGCGTCGTCGTCGTTCGAGATCACCCAGTCGATGTTGCTGGGCTGATCGTCGGCGCCCTTGACCAGACCGCCGGTGAGCTGACGCCCCAGGGGGACGAGCTGACCGTTCAGCTCGACGGCCTTGTCGTCGTTGACGATCGCGGCGGTGATGTTGTCGAGCCGGTCGGTGGGGTTGTACAGCGCGCCGACCAGGAT
>NZ_QAJB01000096.1:0-7470 GCF_003061325.1 Microbacterium sp. HMWF026 | reverse complement strand
GGAAGGGCGGGCACTCCTCGAACCCCTCGCTGGCGTAGAGGCGTCGCGCGGGGAGGAAGTCGTCGGTGCTGCCCGTCTCGAGCCACAGACTGCGGATGCCGCGTTCTTTCGCGTCCTCCATGATGTGCCGCAGGATGGCCCGTCCGACGCCCTGCCCCAGGTGGGCCCCGACCACGCGCATCGATTTCAGCTCGGCGCGATCGTGGTCGATGTCTTTGCAGGCGCCGATCCCCGCGAGCTCGTCGTCGACCCAGGCGGACCACACGGTCACACCGTCCGCGGCGAGACGGTCGGCGTCGAGCGCGTGGACGCTCTCGGCCGGGGTGTTCTCGAGCATGCCGGCCAGGTGCGCGGCGACCAGGGCGCGCGTGGCGTCGCCGGTCAGGTCGTCGACGTGGATGGTGAGAGGCATGCCCTCACGCTAACCGCGCGATGTTACGGGCACGGGTCGCGCCGAGGGGCGGCCGGTAGGCTGAAGAGGTGACCGTTCGGCTGTATGACACGAAAGCGCAGGCACTGCGCGAGTTCGTCCCTCTCGATCCTTCGAACGTCACCGTCTACGTGTGCGGTCCGACAGTGCAGTCCGGACCCCACATCGGTCACGTGCGCGCGGCCTTGGCCTTCGACCTGCTGCGGCGCTGGCTCGCCCGCCGCTACGGGCGCGTCACGTTCGTGCGCAACGTCACCGACATCGACGACAAGGTCCTGGCCAACGCCACCGAGAGCGAGCCGTGGTGGGCGCTGGCGTACCGCATGGAACTCGAGTTCTCACGCGCGTACGCGGCCGTCGGCATCCTCCCGCCCACCTACGAGCCTCGCGCGACCGCCTCGGTCACGCAGATGCAGGAGCTGATCGCCGAGCTGATCGCTCGCGGCCACGCCTACGCCGCCGAGGGCGACGTGTATTTCGACGTGCGTTCGTGGCCCGCCTACGGCGAGCTGACCCGGCAGAGCCTGGATGCCATGGAGCCCGCCGCCGACGCGGATCCGCGCGGCAAGCGCGACCCGCACGACTTCGCCCTGTGGAAGGGCGCGAAAGCCGGCGAGCCCGACTCGGCCACGTGGGCGTCTCCGTGGGGCGCAGGGCGCCCGGGCTGGCACATCGAGTGCTCGGCCATGTCGCGGCGCTACCTGGGGGCGGAGTTCGACATCCACGGTGGGGGACTGGACCTGCGCTTCCCGCACCACGAGAACGAGATCGCGCAATCGACCGCCGCCGGCGACGCGTTCGCCCGCTACTGGGTGCACAACGGCCTCGTGACGGTCGACGGGCAGAAGATGTCCAAGTCGCTGGGCAATTTCACCCTGGCGTCCGACATCCTCGAGTCCCATGACCCCCTCGTGGTGCGCTACGCCCTCGCGTCGGCGCACTACCGGTCCACGCTGGACCTGAGCGAGGCGTCGTGGGCCGAGGCCGAGACGGCTCTCGGGCGCATCCGCACGTTCCTCGATCGCGCGAAGCGCGTCGTCGAACCCGGGTGGACCGAGGCGGAAGAGGGGCTCCCCACCGAGTTCATCGAGGCCATGGACGACGACCTCGCCGTTCCCCGCGCCCTCGCCGCGATCCACACGAGCATCCGCTCCGGGAATGCACTGCTGGACGCCGGCAAGTACGATGAGGCGAAGCAGGACGTGATGGACGTCATGCAGATGACGCTCGTCCTGGGCATCAACCCCCACTCGTCGCAGTGGGGTGACACCGGGAACAGCGCCGAGACCGCCGCGCTGGACGCCCTCGTCCAGACGATGATCACGCAGCGCGCGCACGCGCGCGCCGACAAGGACTGGGCCGCGGCCGATCGCATCCGAGACGCGATCGCCGCCGCGGGAATCACGCTGGAAGACACTCCAGCCGGAACCAATTGGAGTATCGATGGCTAAGCCTGGACGCCCGGGAGCACGCAACCCCGGCAAGAAGAAGGGCCCCCTCAAGGGCACCGGCGGGCACTCCCGCAAGGCGCTCGAGGGTCGCGGCCCCACACCCAAGGCCGAGGACCGCGCCTGGCACCCCGCCGGAAAGCGCAAGGCCGCCGAAGAGCGCTATGCCGCCGCGGGCGGCAAGGGCCGACCCGGA
Organism: Microbacterium sp. HMWF026; assembly: GCF_003061325.1. Taxonomy (NCBI): domain Bacteria; kingdom Bacillati; phylum Actinomycetota; class Actinomycetes; order Micrococcales; family Microbacteriaceae; genus Microbacterium; species Microbacterium sp. HMWF026. The sequence continues at coordinate 5,396 of NZ_QAJB01000096.1, read as the reverse complement.
GTCCGCGCGGTCGGGAGCAACTCGAACCGCAAGAGCCCGAAAGCCGCTGACGACACCGAGACGGTCACGGGCCGCAACTCGGTGCTCGAGGCCCTGCGCGCGAAGATCCCCGCGACCGCGATGTACATCGCTCAGCGCGTCGAGATGGACGACCGCGTCAAAGAGATGCTGTCGATCGCCACGAACCGCGGCATCCCCGTTCTCGAGGTCACCCGCCCCGAGCTGGATCGCATGGCCGGCTTCGACGGCGTGCACCAGGGCGTCGCGCTCAAGGTGCCGCCGTACGCCTACGCGCACCCGCAGGACCTGCTCGAGCAGGTCATCGACCGCGGCGAGGTCCCGCTGCTCGTCGCCCTCGACGGCGTTACCGATCCGCGCAACCTGGGCGCGATCATCCGCTCCACGGGCGCGTTCGGCGGCCAGGGCCTCATCATCCCGCAGCGTCGCTCGGCGAGCGTCAACTCCGCCGCCTGGAAGACCAGCGCCGGAGCCGCGGCCCGCATCCCCGTCGCCCTCGCGGCCAATCTGACGGCCACGCTCAAGGAGTTCAAGAAGCAGGGCGTCTTCGTGCTCGGTCTGGACGGCGACGGCGACGTGTCGTTGCCCGCCCTCGAGCTCGCCGACCGCCCGGTCGTCATCGTCGTCGGTTCCGAGGGCAAGGGTCTCTCGCGCCTGGTGACCGAGACGTGCGACCAGGTCGTGTCGATCCCCATCTCGACGGCGACCGAATCGCTCAACGCCGGCATCGCGGCATCCGTCGCCCTGTATCAAGTGTCGACGCTGCGCGCGACCGTCTGACCACCGCCCCTCGGAAAGGAACGTCATGCCCCGCATCGCCGTCATCGGAGGAACCGGCTACGCCGGTAGCCACATCGTCACCGAGGCCGTGCGCCGCGGCCACACCGTGGTCTCGGTCGCTCGTTCGGTCCCCACCGAGCGCGTCGAGGGTGCGACCTATCTCGAAGGCACCGTGCTGGACGTGCCAGGACTCGTGGCCCAGCTCGAGGGCGTCGACGTGGTCGTGTCGGCCGTCGCTCCGCGCGGCGACATGGAGGGCAAGCTCCGCCCCGCGATCGCCGAGCTCGTCACGGCACTCCCCGAAGGGGTGCGCGTCGGTGTCGTCGGCGGCGCGGGCGGATCGCTCGTCGCCGAGGGCGGCCCGCGCCTGATCGACACCGACGGCTTCGCCGAGGAGTACAAGCCCGAGGCGCGCGAGGCGATCGGCATCCTCGAGGATCTGCAGGCGGACGACACCGGTCGCGACTGGTTCTACGTGCACCCGGCCGGCGGCTTCGGCTCGTGGGCGCCGGGGGAGCGCACCGGTTCGTACCGCGACGGCGGGGACGTCCTCGTGGTCGACGAGAAGGGCGACTCGTTCATCGGCGGCGCCGACTTCGCGGTCGCCGTCCTGGACGAGATCGAGACCCCCGCGCACACGCGCGGTCGCTTCACCGTCGGTTACTGACGCGACACGGTCGAAGGCCGCGGCATCCCGGATCACGTTCCGGATGCCACGGCCTTCGTCGTTCCGGGGCGACGGGCGCTCGCGCGGGAGCGCCGAGATCACGCGAACTCGTCGAGAACGCGAGTCCTGACGCGTGATCTCGGCGAGGTCGCGTGATGTCGCGCGGGCCCCATCCGGGACGGGGACGGACCGCGGCGTCAGACCAGGTCGCGCCAGTCGACCAGATCGGTGTCGGTGGTGGGGACCTCGCCCGTCGCGGGGGCGTCGGCGTCGGACACCGTGGGGATCGAGAGCGTGTCGGTGGGCGGTCCCATCACCGTCGCCTCGTCGCGGCGGTGACGAAGCACGTCGTCGATGTACGAGCTCACGACCTCGGCGAGCGGCACCGATCGACCCCGCGCCTGCGACATGTACCAGCGGTGCTCGAGCACCTGGTGGAACACCTCGGCGGGCTCGAGCTTGGCGCGCAGATCCCACGGGATGGCCATGACGATCGGCTCGAAGACACGGGTCAGCCACTCGTGCGCGACCATCTCTTCGTCGGCGCCCAGGCGCGAGACGCGCGCGCGGAACTCGTCGAGGTCGTTGAGCAGACGCCGGGCCTGGTTCTCTTCGACGTCGAGACCCGTCAGGCGCAGCAGGCGGCGCTGGTGGTGGCCGGCATCCACGACCTTCGGCTGGATCGACACCTGCGTGCCGTCGCTCGCGGTGCGGATCGACATCTCGCCGATGTCGAAACCGAGCGCGTTCAGACGGTGCACGCGCTCGGTGATGCGCCAGGACTCGTCGACCGCGAAGGATTCCTTGTCGGTGAGGGCGCCCCACAGCGAGTGGTAGGACGAGACCAGGCCGTCGGCGATGGCCACGGCATCCACTCCGCCCTCGAGACGTCCACCGGCCTCGAGGTCCATGATCTCGCCGGCGATGTTGGTGCGGGCGATGTCGAGGTCGTGGGCGCGCTGTCCGGGGCTGAGACGATTGCCGTGCAGCTCGCCCGTCTCGGCGTCGACCAGGTACGCGGCGAACTCGCCCGCGTCGCGACGGAAGAGGGTGTTCGACAGTGACACGTCGCCCCAGTAGAAACCGACGTTGTGCAGGCGCACGAGAAGCACCGCGAGGGCGTCGACCAGTCGCGTCGCCGTGTGCGGGCGCAGCACCTGCGTGAAGAGCGCGCGATAGGGGAGCGAGAAGCGCAGGTGCGCGGTCACCAGGGCCGCGGGTAGCGGGCGACCCGAGGCGTCGGTGCGCCCGGCGATGACGGCGACGCGGTCGACGCAGGGAGCGGCGAGGCGGTCGAGGTTGCCGAGCATGTCGTACTCGCGACGAGCCATCTCTTCGGTGGTCTCTTTGATCGCGACGACACGACCCGAGAGGTTGGCGAAGCGGACGAGGTGACGCGAGATGCCCTTGGGGAGGGCGACGATGTGGCTGCTGGGCCAGTCGGCCAGAGAGGTGGACCAGGGCAGCTGCAGCAGCCCCGGGTCGACGGTGCTGGCGGTGATGCTGAGCGATTCGGACACGGGGGCCTCCGGGAAAACGGTGCGGCGCGCCCCCGGCCCGACCAGGTCGGGATGCCGAGGACGCGCCGCGTCGATGCGTGGGTCAGGCCGAGGCGATGGCCCGGTCGGTCAGGCGCTCGCCCGACTCGAGGTCGAACACGTGGACGTGTCCGGGGACCGGGGCCAGCACGACCGTCTCGCCCGCGTTGGGGTGACGACGACCGTCGACGCGCGCGACCAGGTCGGTGCGCTTGCCGTTGATGTCGGTGTGACCGTAGAGGTAGCCGTCGGCGCCGAGCTCCTCGACGAGGTCGACGACGACCGAGAGGCCGCGGCCGTCGGCCGGGGCGACCTGGATGTCCTCGGGGCGGACGCCGATGGTGACCTCGGAGCCGTGCGCCTTGCCGATGGTGTCGGCCTCGACGGGGACGACGAGGTCGCCGAAGCGGACGCCGCCCTCGGCCAGGTCGGCCGTGAAGAGGTTCATCGCGGGGGAGCCGATGAAGCCGGCCACGAAGACGTTCTTCGGGGTCTCGTACAGGTCGCGCGGGGTGCCGACCTGCTGCAGCAGACCGTCCTTGAGCACGGCGATGCGGTCGCCCATGGTCAGGGCCTCGGTCTGGTCGTGCGTGACGTAGACCGTGGTCACGCCGAGGCGGCGCTGCAGCGACGCGATCTGCGTACGGGTCTGGACGCGGAGCTTGGCGTCGAGGTTCGACAGCGGCTCGTCCATGAGGAAGACCTGGGGCTGGCGGACGATCGCGCGACCCATCGCGACGCGCTGACGCTGACCACCCGAGAGGGCCTTGGGCTTGCGGGTCAGGTACTGCTCGAGGTCGAGGAGCTTGGCGGCCTCGAGGACGCGCGCGGCGCGCTCTTCTTTGCCGACGCCCGCGATCTTGAGCGCGAAGCCCATGTTCTCGGCGACGGTCATGTGGGGGTACAGCGCGTAGTTCTGGAAGACCATCGCGATGTCGCGGTCCTTGGGCGGCACATCGGTGACGTCGCGGTCACCGATGAGGATGCGGCCCGAGTTGACCTCTTCGAGGCCGGCGAGCATGCGCAGCGACGTCGACTTTCCGCAGCCCGAGGGGCCGACGAGGACGAGGAATTCGCCGTCTGCGACGTCGAGGTTGAGCTTGTCGACCGCGGGGCGGGTTCCGCCCGGGTACAGACGGGTTGCGTTGTCGAAGGTGACGGACGCCATGTTTTCTTCTCCTTCACCGGCAGGTACGTGCCGGACGATCCGTAGTGAATGGAATGAACGGGGGCGACCCCGTGCGCCCGACATTGGACGCAGGGTCAGTATCGCACGTGTCTGGTCATTTCTCAGCCAGCCTCGTTAGCATCGTTGATCGTTCGCCCCACCCGAGCGATCCCCCTGATTTCATGCGGCAGACGTTTCTGCCCGGAAGGTTCCATGTCCCACGACGAGACTCCGCACGTGCCCGCCGAACGCGATCGTCGCGAGGCGGTGCGCGAGAAGGCGCAGCAGGTCAAGGCGAAGCAGACACGCTGGCGTATCGCCCGTCGCTCTCTCCTCGCGATCGGCGCCGTCGCGGTCATCGGCGTGGGTGCCGTGGGCGTCTCGGCCGCGCTGAACTCGCGTGAGGCGCGTTCGCAGGCTCTTCCGGATGCCGCCAGCGACGACGGTTTCGTCATCACCAGCGCCTCGCAGGTCGCCGACCCCCTCGCCGACCAGACCGTCGACGGCAGCGCGGCGACGATGGCGGCCGGAGCGGCTGCTCCCACCGCCGCGCCGACCCCCGAGCCCACGGGATCGGCCGCGCCGGTCGATATCCGCGTCTACGTCGACTACATGTCGACCGAGGCCCGCGAATTCCAGGCCGCCAATGCGACCCAGCTGTCGAAGTGGGTCACGGACGGAGCCGCGTCGCTGACCTATTACCCGGTCGCCATGCTGACGTCGAAGTCGAACGGCACGAAGTACAGCCTGCGCGCCGCGGGCGCCGCCGCGTGCGTGGCGACCCACGATTCGGACCGGTTCTTCGCGTACAACCACGAGCTGCTGACCAATCAGCCCGCGGTGGACTCGGACGGGTACAGCGACCAGCAGCTCGCCGACATGGCGCAGGGCGCCGGCATCAGCGACATCGCGACGGTGCGCGAGTGCATCGAGGACGAGACGTACACGGCGTGGGCGAAGGCCGCGACCGACCGTGCGATCAAGGGGCTGCCTGACACGAAGGGTCAGGCGCTCACCGCGACCCCGACGGTCTTCGTCAACGGCACCGAGTACGTCGGCAACATGAACGACGCGAAGGAGTTCGCGCAGTTCGTGCTCACCGTCGACAGCAATGCGTACTACTCGACGGCGACGCCCACCCCCACGCCCACCCCCGCCGGTTGATCGCGCAGGTGTTTCCCGCCCTTTCTATGAGATTCTGGTGACATGAACGACGAGCTCGAGG